>JBDHQB010000012.1:0-91439 GCA_039806825.1 Parachlamydiaceae bacterium
ACTAGTGAAAGCATGATATATCTAGGAATGTTGAAAACGACTTTAAGGGCTATTTTATGAATGATTCAAATTTGAAGGCACTCTCTAAAATGAACAAATAATTTTGCTTGCGCGGAGCGCCCTGGAGGTAAGCGCAAGCATAAAATACTGCCACAGTTCATATTGTCCCATTTCACACTATCTGTCCTTTGGGGTTCTTGGGGCGGCCGATGTCTTGGAGGCCTGCGGTGACTGTGCTGGGTCTTAGAGGCGGCCGGAATTAAAATTCCTAAAGCTGAAGGACCTCCAACTAACACGCACAAAGTGATGAAATATCCTTTACCTGCAACAATTGCTTTTAAATAATGATTTGAGAGACCTTTTCTACTACTTATTTAATTTCTGAATGGCCTCGACAATGATCGAAGCCTTATTATGGCTGACCTCCAAAAAACCTTTCGATACCTTATAATAAGTTTTCACGTTATTTAGGTCAGTGATTGTCAATTTTCCTTCTTTGAGTGAGGTAATGATAGGAGTGTGATTCGCAAGAATTCCCAAATATCCATCTGTTCCCGGAGCCGTCAGAGAAATGATATCGCTATCAAAAAAGATCTCTTCCGGATTGTAAATTTGTAATTGAAACCTTTTCATTTCTTTTTCATCTCGTCCGCTTTTTCAAAGACTTCCTCGATTCCGCCCACCATGTAGAAACATTGTTCTGGGACATCATCCATTTCCCCATCAATGATCATCTTGAACCCTTTGATCGTATCTTGCAGCTTTACGAAACGCCCAGGCTTTCCGGTAAAAGTTTCGGCCACAAAGAAGGGTTGAGATAGAAATTTCTGAATTTTCCTTGCCCTAGCAACCAATTGACGGTCTTCTTCAGATAATTCATCAATCCCCAAGATCACAATGATGTCCTGCAATTCTTTGTATCTTTGCAATATCTTCTGAACAGAACGGGCGACATTGTAGTGCTCATCCCCAATGAGCTTAGGGTCCATAATCCTCGATGACGATGCCAATGGGTCGACTGCAGGGTAAATACCTAGTTCAGCAATTTGCCTAGATAAAGCTGTCGAAGCATCCAAATGGGCGAAAATACCTGCTGGCGCAGGGTCAGTGTAATCGTCCGCAGGAACATATATAGCCTGTACTGATGTGATGGATCCCTTTTTCGTGGAAGTAATCCTTTCCTGCAAAGCTCCAATGTCTGTTGATAAAGTGGGCTGATATCCTACTGCTGATGGCATCCTACCTAATAATGCCGATACCTCTGAACCTGCCTGGACAAACCTAAAAATATTATCAATAAACAACAAAACATCTTGCCGCTCTTCATCACGAAAATATTCCGCCATGGTCAGCCCCGTCAATGCAACGCGCATCCTCGCACCTGGAGGTTCATTCATCTGCCCGAAAACAAGGCATGTCTTTGAAAGGACGCCGGAATCTTTCATCTCAAGCCATAAATCATTCCCTTCACGCGTACGCTCCCCTACTCCACAAAACACCGAGTATCCCCCATGCTGCACAGCTATATTCCGAATGAGCTCCATCACAATCACAGATTTACCAACCCCTGCACCACCAAAAAGCCCCACTTTTCCCCCTTTCGGATAGGGTTCCAGCAGGTCGATCACCTTGATTCCAGTTTCAAATATTTCCGTCTTCGTTTCTTGCTCCTCGAAAGAAGGAGCATTTCGGTGGATAGAGGAACGTTTTGTGTCTTTTGAAAACTTCTCAAGATTATCGATGGGGTCGCCCAAAATGTTAAATAAACGCCCAAGTGTTGCTTTTCCAACAGGAACTGCCACAGGCGCCCCGGTATCCACTGCTTTCATGCCTCGAACCAATCCATCTGTTGAGGAAAGAGCAATGCATCGCACACGATTTTCCCCTAAATGCATGGCGACTTCGGCAGTCAGGTCTATATTTTTCTCCGGATCCAGGATTTTTATTGCGTTAAGAATACTCGGCAATGCATGAGGTGGGAACTCCACATCAATTGTAGGACCGATCACCTGTTTTAAAACACCCTCTGACATAAAACTCCTATCTCAAACTTTCTGCACCCGATGTTATTTCAATTAATTCCCTCGTAATGCCTGCTTGACGCACTTTATTACGCACAAGGATCAATTTTTCAATCATTTCTTCAGCATTCTTCGTGGCGGAACGCATGGAGGTCACTCTCGCAGCCAGCTCTGCGGCATAAGCATTGTTTAAAGCGCCTTGGATTTTTGATATGCTATACATAGGCAACAAGGTTTCAAATAACGCCTTTTCATTAGGCTCAAATAGATATTCAACCCTTTGCACCTCCGATTTACCTTCTATTTTAGTAATATCTATTTTCAGAAATTTTTCAATCCTCACTTCCCTTGAGGCAACGCTTATAAAATGTGTATAAATTAACCAGATCTCATCCACCTGTCCATCCAGATAGATCTGAAGAAGTTGTTTTGTAAAATCATCAATTTGGGAATAGGTAATTTTACCGCCCCAGTTCTCAAGTTTATTATTGATCTTCCATCTCTTGGATTTGAAATAATCCACTGACTTCTTGCCGACCGTGATCAACTCAACTTTCTCTGTAGAATAGTTTTGTAAAAATTTTTCTGCGGCAGAAAACACATTTTGATTATACCCTCCGCATAGCCCTCGATCCCCTGCAATAATGACAACCCCAATCTTCTTTACAACCCTAGGAGTGACTAAAGGGTTTTTCAAATCATCCGAGGATAAAATCAAATGATCTAAAATCTCTTTCAATTTCTCAGCATACGGGCGCGAAGATTCCGCCTTTGCTTGCGCTTTTTTCAGACGTGCTGCAGCTACAAGCTCCATCGCTTCTGTAATTTTCTTGATGTTTCCTACAGAATGGATTTTCTGCCGAATTTCTCTTAATGTTGCCATTTTTCTTTAAATTTCTTTTTAAACTTTGCAGTAGCCTCATGCAATTTCTCAAAAGTTGCTCTATCCAAATCCTTAGTCTCTGCGATCTTGTAAGGAATGTCCGGATAATCTTTATCAATATACTGATAAAATTCTTCCTCGAAACTTTTAAGGGAGTCTAATGGCAAGTCGTCTAAATAACCCTGAGTTCCAGCAAAAATGATCAACACTTCCTTTTCTAAAGGAAGAGGCTCACTCTTCCCCTGCTTAAGGATTTCCACCATTCTCTCGCCTCTCGTAAGCTGGGCTTTAGTCGCTGTATCCAATTCCGATCCAAACTGGGTAAATGCAGCCAATTCCCGATATTGCGCTAGATCAAGGCGCAAATTGCCTGCAACTCTTTTCATTGCCTTCGTTTGTGCTTTTCCTCCTACACGTGAAGCAGAGATTCCAACGTTAATAGCCGGACGGACCCCAGCATAAAACAAATCGGATTGCAAATAGATCTGTCCATCTGTGATTGAAATAACATTGGTTGGAATGTAAGCAGAGACGTCATTAGCCTGTGTTTCGACAACGGGAAGTGCTGTTAATGACCCTGCGCCATTTTCATCATTTAATTTCGCTGCCCTTTCAAGCAGGCGGGAGTGCAAGTAGAAAATATCCCCGGGATAAGCTTCCCTTCCTGGAGGCCGTCGAAGAAGCAAGGCCAGCTGACGATAGGCTTGGGCATGTTTGGTTAAGTCATCATAACAGCAGATCGCGTGTTTCCTGTTATACATGAAGTACTCTCCCATCGCCACACCTGCATAAGGGGCAATGTATTGCAATGGGGCCGGAGCAGAGGCGGAAGCCACAACAACAATCGAATATCTTAGGGCATCGTGCTCTTCCAACTGCTGTACCAGCTGGGCAACTGTCGATTCCTTTTGTCCGATCGCAACATAGATACAAAAATTATCTTTTCCCTTCTGATTGAAAATCATGTCCAGAAGGATAGTCGTTTTACCGGTTTGACGGTCTCCAATGATCAATTGCCTTTGCCCTCGACCAATTGGGATCATCGAATCTATTGCCTTGATCCCTGTTTGGACTGGCTCGCATACAGGTTGCCTCTGGACAACGTTCGGTGCCAAACCTTCTAAGGTTCTTGTCTCATCGGTATGAATTGCTCCTTTTCCATCCAAAGGATTACCAAGCGGATCTACTACTCTACCCAAAAGAGCTTCTCCAACAGGGATAGAAGCGATCTTTCCTGTCCTTTTCACTATATCCTGCTCTTTTATCCCAATTTCAGTTCCCAGTAAAACAACACCGACATTATCAGCTTCCAGGTTAAGAACAATTCCCATCGTGCCGTTCGGAAATTCCACAAGCTCCGACATCATGACATCATCCAAGCCCCATACTCGAGCAATACCGTCACCAATCTGCAGCACATATCCTATCGATTCTAAAGCTAGCTGTTCCTCATATTTTTTCAGATTTTCCTGTATGACCCACGATACTTCTTCAGGCTTAAATGTCATTTTTCCTAGACCTCAGTTGATATTAAGTTCTCTTTAATTTTTTTAAGCCTACCGGCAATACTCCAATCGACCATTTTATTTTCTATCACAAGGGTAACGCCCCCAATAATCGAAGGATCAACATCTTTATAGAGTATCACCTTTCTTTGAAATTCCTTTTCTAATTTTTCTTTAAGCTTTAATTCGCTTTTTTCATCCAACGGCACAGCCGTCACAACATCCACTTCCCATATCTCCAAAAGTGCGTCTACCAAGCGGCGATATTCCCTTTCAATGTTGCTTAAGTAATCTAAAGCACTCTTCTCCACCAGATAGGAAAGGTAGTTTATAAACGTATTGTCAATGGTCCCTTTTAAGACCTTCTCAAAGACTTTCCTTTTCTCTGCCAACAAGATTTGTGGAGACTTTAAAAACTGTAGAAGCTTGGGATTCCCTTTGAGAATGGTGACTATCTCTTTGAAATCTTCTATCCGTTCCTCAAAATTTCCCTTTGTCTTGTCCAGGTTAAATAATACTTTAGCATATCTTGCAGCGGCAGATCTAATGGTCATTTTAAGTTGGTCTCTGTGATAAAGTTTTCAAGAAGCTTTTTCTGACCTGCATTATCCATTTTTTCATGCAAAAGCTTCTCGGTTATATCCACAACAAGATTGACTATATCCTTTTTAAGCTTTGTCTTTGCTTTTTCAGTCTCAACCCCGATTTCTAATTGGGCTTTTTCAATGATTTCACGGGCATTTTCCTTCGCACTCGCCTGGATCTCAGCACTTATTCTTTGACCCTCCTCAATACCTTCCTGGACTTTCTTTCTTGCCTCAGCGTTGATGTCCCGTATTTTCTCTTGGTAACGCTCGTTGAGCTTCGCGACTTCCTTTTTCTGGGAATCAATCAGCTCGAATTCAGCCTTAATTTTTTCTCTTCTTTCTTTTAAGACACCCAGAAGAGGCTTCCACCCAAACCTTTTCATGACCCAAAGCATGATAAGGAATGCGATGATCTGAATAAGGATTTGACTCGCTTGTATATTAAGCATTATCCCATCCGTCCTAAGGAAATAAAGAATACAATCAACGCATAAATCGCAAGCGCCTCAATAAGGGCAGCACCGATAATGAAGTTTGTCAATATCTTGCCCGATGCCTCAGGTTGTCGCCCGATAGCTTCCAAAGCACCTTTAAGAGCAATACCCAATCCAATTCCTGAACCCAATGCTGCAATACCTACGGCTAATGGTGCAGCAAAACCTAGTGCTGTCTGCAAATCCATTTAGTGACTCCTTTTGTTTTCATGATGATGATCGTCATGATGTTTATCTACATGTGGAACTGATAACAAAATATAAATTGTGCTTAACAAAGTAAACACCAAAGCTTGAATTGTGCTTGTCAATATACCTAAGAAAATAAATGGCAATTGAATAGGGAAAAAGTAAAGCAGTGTAATCCCTACCATTGCAAAAAATGCCACCAAAATCTTTTCGCCTAAAATATTACCAAATAACCTTAGTGCTAAAGTAATAGGTCTAGAAATCTGAGTCAAAATTTCTATAGGGAACATTAAAGGCGCCAAAACCCACCCAACAGCATTTGTCGGAGAGCCCGCCATATGATACATAAACCCTTTAATTCCCATGTTTTTGATGTTCAGGTATTGGACCATTAGGAAGACAGTGATCCCCAAAGCCAATGTGATATTCAGGTTTGAAGAAGGAGAGGCCATGAAAGGGATCAGCCCAAAAAGGTTCATGGTTAAAATGAAAATGAACAATGTTCCCAGAAATGGGACATGCTCTTCTCCTTCAGGACCTAAAATATTAATGACAAAAGTCCTGAAATTGTCCACGATCCATTCCATAAAGTTCTGAAAACCCTGTGGAATCATCTCTCGCCTCCTAGCGCCCCAATAAAAAATGAAGGAAAGAATGCATGAGATCAAGATAGAAAATGCTATGCTTTCCCATGCATACAAGTGATCAGAAATCCAATGGGAGTCTGTGAAATACTGCTTTACGAATGTAAGAATATTGGGCATTGTCGGGTAATCGGCTGCCAATAAGATCTTCATCATTAGATATCTTCATCTTTATGTTTTTTTATGATCTGATAGCACTCTTTTATACCCGCAACGCTGCCAAGAATTAGCAAGAAGTACATAGCGTAGGGAGCAATCCCAAAGTATTTATCCAGCCAAGAGCCGATGAAGAGCCCGACAATCGGAGGTATCCCTAGGATAAAAGGAAGGGTAATATAAACTGCCATAGTCTGCATATGCTTGCGATGCTGTTCTTTCTCTTCTTCGTTCATAAGCCCTTCGCTTAGCAAGCTATCAAACAATTTATACATAACATTCTAAATTTACTTTTACAAGGGTGAATCATACTTCGTAATCTTATTCACAAACTTATTAAAATAATAATTATTTAATTTAAAATTAATTAAATTGGCACAAACTCATAAAGTTAATTTAACTTATTATTTTAATGATGGAGAGATTTTATAAGGGTAGGCTTTAATCGCACCCCCTCTTAAATTTCTACAAACGCTACAATCTCTGAGCATTGCTTTAATAGCTCGAAATTATAACCTGAGTGGTGGTTTTGGTTTTGGAAAAAATAAAGATCATTTGGAAGAGCTAGAATTCATTTTTGAAAATCAAAATGCCCCCTGGATGTTTTATAAGAGTTTTATGTACTCAAAAGAACTCCTCTTTTCCCATTGCATTTCCACCTGTGATAAGCGATCAAGAGTGTGTCAATAAAATTTTAAACATCGGTAAAAATACTTTCTATTACGCAACATCCACGAATTTTGCATTCGGCTGTCATGAAATAGTTTTTACAAATAATTCGTCCAATTTTATGATCATTATCAAACCTGCTCCATGGACTAACTTTGAATGGGTTACGAATCTTTTAACCTCTCTTGAAAAAGAGATAAGCGGTGAAAATTTATGAAAAAAACTCTTTTGGTTTGATCCATATTTGACATCGCTCGAAACGAAAATTCTTGATATTCGAGGAAATGAAATTGTTTTTGAAGAGACTATTGCATATTCGGAGTCTGGTGGACAAGAAAGCGATAAAGTGACCATTAATGGCATTCCAGTCTTGTCCTCAAGAATGGATAAAAGCATGCCATTTTTCATTTATTATATGTTGCCTGAGGAACATAACTTTTCAATCGGTGAAAAAGTCTTGATGGAAGTTGACTGGCTTCGCCGAAATAGATTAATGCGTCTTCATTTCACATGTGAGCTTGTTCTGATTCTTGTAAATCGTATGTTTAATAGAACTCAAGAAGGGAATGAACTCAAACCTGAAGAAATTGATACTGTCATTAGAAAAAGAGGTGCACATATTTCTGAAAATGGTGCAAGAGTTGATTTTGAATGTTCTAGCAATATTTCTGAATATTTTCCTGCAATTTTAGATGAATACAATAAAATAATTAATGCGGATTTGCTGATTGAAAAAGGCTTTCTTAATGAAGCTGAACAAATTCGTTATTGGAGATTACCAAATATTGCAATGGTACCGTGTGGCGGAACTCACGTTCGCTCAACTGGGGAAATTGGAGCAATTGACCTTAAGCGAGATCGAGCAAATAAAGGTGTTGAAAGAATCAGAATCACACTTAGAGACACACAACCTACCAGTAACCCAACAGCAGTTTTAGATGAGAATAATTGTAACTTATGCATACACAAGCAGACATCTCATAATTGAGAACGAAGATTACAAAAATACTCGGCAGCATTTTCAGATTCCTGAACTGCAATCCTTGCTCTGGCAAACATCTCTTTTTCATACTGTCCAATCAATTTTGGCCAATCAATAGGTTTTGAAGAAGAAGCCAGCAAGGTTGATAATAGCCTAGCATCTTCAAGTACGTTGTTCCCACCTAACGCACGATCAGGAGGCATAGCATGTGCTGAATCGCCAAGAAGAGTCACCCTGCCTGAATGAATCATAGGATATTCGTTAGAGTCTGAAAATCGAGTAGTTCGTGTAAGCCAAGGAGCCATTATTTCCTCTGCAGAAGTATTCTCCACTAGTTTTTTCAAACTTTCATGCCAAGATCCATCTTGCATAATCTGCTTACAGTGGTCTAATAATCGCTCACGAGATTCGATGCTTTGATCAAACTGATACCAAGAAATGGAGCGATCTTCTATTTTCTCTGAAAGGGCCCAATAAATTGTAGGGCTTCTATTAGCCCGTTCTGAAAAACATACGCCAATGGAATGAGTCGACCCTACATAGCGTACCATTCCTATTTTATTTAAGGGAAGAAGCGTATCCCATTCCGAAGTACGATCAATCTGTCCCCCTAAGATGGCGTGATCGCCATCAATCACTTTTGGAATTGATCCTAAGTTATTTCGGTATACTGAATGTAAGAGTTCTCTTACAATAGAACCTCCTCCATCGCAACCAACAAGCAAATCTCCAACAGCATGTGAGCCATCTTCAAAATGGGCCATTATTTGATTGCCATTGTCTTCAAACATGACGAGGCGCTTGTTCCATTTGATGTCGATTCCTTCTTGCAAAAGACCTCTCAACTCTGTACGAAGGAACTGAATAGCCGCATCCTGTCCTTGGGGAACGGTGAAAATAGGTTCCATTTTCTCATTCGCGCAAGTAAATCCGTCACCTACATCAGCAATTTTTGCCATGGACAAACGTTCTATTCTTTCAGATGTTAGCACCGCAGATAAAGCATTCATTCCTAGTGATCGAATTGAAATTCGATATCCTTGAGGTCTACTTGTAGGGCTTTCATTTCTTTCAAAAACTGTAGCATGAAAACCTGCTTTAGTAAGACCTTGGGCTAAAGCTAATCCACCAAGCCCCGCTCCAATAATTAACACTCTACTTTTCATTTCATTCCCCATTCTCTGAATTTAACCATTGAATTTCTGATTCAAGAAGAGCTATTCCATTTTGTGCTTGATGAAATCTGAAATAGCATTTGTCACGTTTTCATCAGTTAATTCCGATGGTTGAGAACAGAAAAAACCTGGCTTTTTTGCTATTTCACGCTCTGCTTAAGCTATGAGATGAGCATCTTCTATTTTTGCATCGCGAATTGTTACTAGCATTGTTCTGCCTTAGAAATGAATTTTAGAACAATCATGGGATGCGATTTTGGCTCAGGAATTATCTTATGAGATTTTTCAAATTTCCCATTTGAGTATTTATTTACAACCTTTTCCCAAAAATTTATAGCAGCTGTATTTTCTGGTATTTGCGTTGTTTCCCATATTCCAGGGAATCGACTAAAAATCTGTTGCGCCACATAACTGCCAACACCTTTTCCTTGAAATTTAGAAACGATAAAAAACTCTCCTACATTCCAATCCACATCAGGTGTGCTTCCGATCTTGTTGATTAATGCAAACCCTGCCAACTCATCGTCTACCTTTATTAAAAATGCGTGTCTATCTGCTTTTTCGCAATAAGAGCTGAGGTCTATGCATTCAAAAAGTCCATTCGCCGGTGTTTCCCAAGTTGGTAAAAACCCGCAATACCTTGACATTTCATAAACGTAAAAACGGCCGAGGTTTTGAATCGTACCTTTATCTTCTTTAGTTGCTTTGACTAACGTAATTTTCATTTTTTTCTCATTGATATTTTATACCAGTCACGTTTCTCAAGTCAATATAAGACATTTCTTCGCAAGGGATGCCCCTCAGCAAGCTTTGGATGGTCAAAATCATCTTCAGGGCGGTGATGCATTCCAATCTTTTCCATTAAACATTAAATTTCTATATATATTCAGACTAACATGTATAGAAAATCGCTAATTTCTATGCATGAAAGACTTGTCATATATAGAAAATGGGTGTTTTCTATATATGATGATATGTGATTACTGCTCAATACTGGGTTTTGCTCCTGCATTGAGCAAAAGATCAAATAAGGCACCATTTATGTAATAATTTTCCTTTCCTTTTCTGTGTTTCGAGAGAATTCCAAGATTTACAAGCGCATCTAGGTATTTCGTAGCTGTTATGCGTGTGACTCGTAATTCCTGCATGACGAATTCAATTTTAGTATAAGGATGGCGAAAAAGGTTATTGAGTAAGTCATGGCTATAAATTTTGGGAAGCTCTTCTCGAATTCTGTGCTTATAGGACTGCATTAAGTCTCTAATTCCCAATATTAGATGCGTTGTCTGATGCGAAGTTTGTTCGATACCGTCAAGAATATAAAGTAGCCATTGCTCCCACTCTCCATCATCACGGACACCTTGAAGAAATCGATAGTATTCTCCTTTGCTCTGGTTAATAAACCGAGAAAGATAGAGGACAGGAGTATCCAAAAGACCATGCTTTACAAGATAAAGAATATTGATAATGCGCCCAGTTCTTCCATTTCCGTCATAGAAAGGGTGTATGCTTTCAAATTGATGATGAATCACGGCCATTTTTGTAAGAGGATCCCAATCACAGAGATTGTCATCATTGATGAATTGCTCAAGGTTGTTCATTAAAGTGCGGATTTGTTCTTGATCCTGCGGAGGGCTATAAACAACTTCACCCGTTCGGTCGTTCTTTAGTACAGTGCCTGGAAGTTTGCGAAAACCAGCGCTATTTTCTTCTAAAGTGTGCTGGATTTCCAAAATGAAGGTATTGGTCAATAAGCCATTTCTTTTAACTTTCTCATATCCATTTTGAAGAGCTGTTGCATAACTGTAGACTTCTTTTGCAGCGTAACTGCTGAACTGTTTAGCGGAGACGTCACTTTTATAGAGTTCATCGTGGGTCGTTATAATGTTTTCAATGGCTGAGCTATCTTTGGCTTCCTGCAAAGAAAGAGTGTTAATAAGAATGCTTTGATTTGGGATAATACCAGCGACGCCCTTCAATTCAGCCAAAGCTTGATGAGCCTTCGCTAATTTTTTTAAGACAGCTTTTGTCTCTAGATCAATCGAAAGTGGTAATTTGGGAATCACGTAATTCATAATTTTTATTCCTAGTGAATGGCAGGCATTTCATAGCCACATTCTTTGCATAAGGCTTCCAGTTGCTTTCTAGCCAATTTTGATGGTTTTGTTTAATTATTCAAGTTGAATCTTGCTCACATGTGCTTATAAGGATTGCCCAAATGGAGAGTCGAACTCCAGACCTTCGCATTACGAATGAGGTGGTCTTCGAGGAGGTCCCCGTCTGGGCCCTCGGTGATGGTGGTGAGGCCTAGGGGGCGGACGGTCCGGAGGTGGATCGCCAATCCAAACGGCTTCGCGATCGATTTGCTTGAGAACAGTTTTCAATGTTCCAAGTTCTCTTGGTGTGATTAAAGTTACAACATTGCCAAGCTTTTCATTTCGACCTGTTCTTCCAGCTCTATGGACATAAAGGTCTGGGTCGTCAGCAAGCTGGAAAATAAAGACGTGGCTAACACCTGAAAAGTCTAATCCCCTTGCAGCAACATCTGTGGCCACTAATATCCTGATTTTACCATTGCGGAACTTTGAAGTTACAATCGATCTGATATCTTGACTTAGTCCTGCATGCAAGAAGTCAACTCCATCAAACTTTTGTTGCAAGGCCCTGCAAACTTTCTCCACTTGAATTCTTGAATGGCAGAAAACGATCGATTGTTGAGGATTTAACATCTCTATCAATTTAATAAGATTTGTCTCTCTCTCATCATGACGACAAAAGAAAAACTTATGATCGATGGTCGTTGGAACAGCCTGATTTGATACAAGTGAAACTTCGTGGGGGTTTTTCATGTGTTTATGAGCAATTTCACGAATCTGCTTTGGCATTGTTGCGGAAAATAACAATGTCTGGTGATCATGTACAAGGCACTGGATAATGAACTCTAGGTCTTCGTAAAATCCCATGTTCAACATTTCGTCCGCTTCATCCAAAATCAAAGTCGTCACATCGTTCAATGAGATTTGCCTAGCATGAATAAAATCAATAAGTCTACCTGGAGTTGCAACTAACACTTGAACTCCATTTTTAAGTTTCGATTGCTGCAAGCTGGAATCTTCCCCACCGCATAATGCAAAAGTCTTTACTCCTTTTAATTTTCCAATTTTTTGTGCCTCTGTGGCATAT
Source organism: Parachlamydiaceae bacterium (assembly GCA_039806825.1). Lineage (GTDB taxonomy): Bacteria > Chlamydiota > Chlamydiia > Chlamydiales > Parachlamydiaceae > JBDHQB01. The sequence continues at coordinate 12,489 of JBDHQB010000012.1, forward strand.
TGATAGGCTAGTTCACGTGTCGGAACAATAATCAGAGCTTGAACAACATTTGTAGATGTGTCAACTCTGCTGCATATTGGAATAGCGCAAGCAGCAGTTTTTCCAGATCCTGTAGGAGCTAATGCAATTAGATCTCGTCTTTCATTAATTAATGGAATTGCAATCGCTTGAACAGCAGACGGCTCTTTATAATTCAAATTTTCCAACGCCCTAAGAATGGCGGAATCCAGGCCCATTTCTGCAAAGGATACCACTATGTTGCCTCCTGTAAAGCCAATTTCTGCTCATGTTCTTCACGCAAATCAAACTCTAACTTCCACTTTCGTTGATCTTGCGCTTCACACCAAAGTTCTAAAACACCTAATTCAGTTACTTTTGAGTGCAATTCCACTTTCACAGTTTTACCATCTGCATCCCCTTTATCGAGGAATGATTCTATTGGATGGAGTTCAGTGAGTGATTGTTTCCAATCTCTCACTTCGGTGCCCATCACTGGACTTGTACCATTCGGCAATTCAGCTGTTGCTCTGCTGAAGAATCTGAACGTCGCATGCTCTCCAAGTACCAAAGCAAACTCTCTTCCTTTCAAAGATTGTTCTGTACCCTCTTCCATCCCAAAGGGAGCGATACAGATAGCCCTTAAAGGCGGTGCAAAACCTGGAACTGCTGGAACAGCGTCTTCGACTCCGATAAAGTAACTCCTGCTGATTCCTCCCCTAATTCTGACACCATTGCCAGCACGGGCCTGACCATAATTTGCAGCACCTCTACTAACAGCAAAGTCGTAATCGGGATCAGACAATTCTTTAACAACTGGTTTTCCTAACTTTTGAGCCCAGGAATTTAATAGTTCTAGTAATCTTTCCCGTAACGCTGGAGCCTTCAGAGTGCCACCATTAAACAAAACTGCACTGGGGACAATAAATTTTTCCATCCCTGTTAAAGAACCTTCTCCAGTCATTGATAGGAATCGTGCAAGCTGACAGGAAATCCTTGCATCTTGTGCATAAGGCAACCCTACTTGTTGGATCCCAGACCTTTTTTCAATGGCAGAGTGTTCTTGTGGATCAACTAACGGAATAAATCCTTCCACAATCAATTTTTGGACCTCTTCTTTCGTTAGAATCGTTGACAAAGATCCTCCGATTAACTTTCTTCCTCTACCTGCAATTGTCAAGGTCACTTCTTCCGGTGGGTTTTCTCCAAGTAGCTGCTCTTTAGCTTTTCTACATGCGTGTGTCAAAGCTTTAAATTGCCAATCGTCAATCGAGGTTCCTTTTTGCTCCAATTTTTCCCGAACGAAATAAGCCAATGTTAAATCGATATTATCTCCACCCAAAAGCAGATGCGAACCTACGGCAAGTCGGTTTAAGATTAAATCTCCATCCTCTTGAGCGACTTCGATTAAACTAAAATCTGTTGTCCCACCGCCTATGTCAACGACCAAAACACAGTCACCCACTTTTAGGATCTTACGCCAATCGTCTTGATGCCTTTCCAACCATGCGTAGAAGGCTGCTTGAGGTTCTTCCAAAAGTATTGGCTCTGGATAGCCTGCAATCTCTGCAGCTTCTTGTACAAGCTGTCTTGCACTTGGATCGAAGGATGCGGGTACAGTTACAAGAATCTGCTGCTTTTCAAAGGGATCAGAAACATGGGTATGGTCCCAAGATTCTTTTAAATGTCTCAGAATTTCAGCAGTTGAGTGTAAGGGACTAATCGTCTCCATTCCTTCATCGGATCCGATGGGCAAAATGTTTGATCTACGATCAATTCCTGAATGGCATAGCCATGATTTTGAGGATGAAACCATCCTTCCTGGCATTTCTCCGCCCCTTTCACGAGCATAAAGCCCTACAACAAAATTACGATCGGAGTTCCATTCCAAAGCATTGGCCTTGTTTTTAACCTCTTCGTCCAAAAGAAAATAGAGGGTGGAAGGAAAACTTTGGGATAACCCTTGGGTTCCCTGAGAAATTAATTGGGGAATAGAGATCTGTTCGATGGTGTTGCTGCCTGGAGCAATCGCTGCCATCGTACAGTTTGTTGTTCCAAGGTCAATTCCGATGATCCAACTTTTTTCGTTCGAGGTGTTCTTTTTGCTCATTATAATTAACCGACCTCAACTTCTGCTGGAGCGATCACGTCCGGATTTTGTGTGGAATGGTGTTTTGGCAAGGAGCGTTTGTGTGCGATCCACCCTTTGTGAACAACTTTTCCTGTGTAAGGCCCTTTGCCATCTACCTTACCGATCAATTTGATATTATTTGAATCGTATCCTTGTGGAACTTTTATAGTTGTGCCTTCTTCCTCTGGTATGACGGATCGGATGGTGACAAGTTCTTCCACAACTTTTGCGCAATCTTGATGGATTTGTCTTGCAGCAGCTCCAACTTGTGCATCGGTGTAATCTTTAATATCTTCTTTGAGAAAATCAATCAGGCGACCAGTTTGCTGCAACACACTTAATAATCTAAGATGGGAAGGATCTGTCACGGTCTTTGCACTACATGTCGGAGTATCATTTAGAAATTCTTCAGTTTTTTTTGGATCTTTAAAAGCTTTAAAAAAAGCTTTAAACGCAGAAACTAGAGCCATATTTTTTCCTTAAAATATTTTAAAAAATCACCCTAATAATATGCGGAAGTTCTTAAACTGACAACATCTCTTTTAGAGTTATTTAAAACGGAAATAATTGCTTGATGTGTATTAAGCAGAGTGTTTATTCATATTAATGCGGCTCTGAATATTCCTAAGGCCTTCATCAATATGTCTTAACTGGGTCACAACATTCATTTGGTCTTTCAACGCTTCAAATGATTTTTTCAATACAAGACCTTCACCTTTTAAAGACTCTAAATCGGGAACTTTTTTACTAATAAGATTATAATCTCGGGTGGCTGAATAGAATTTGTCACATTTGTTATATAATTCTCCAACACTGTGTGCAAGTGTTTCTGGGTTCATTGCATTTATTGGAGCCCGAATAGAGGGAATAATTTTGCCTCCAGAATTAGCACTAGCGAGATTTCTTTTTGCCGCTGCGATATTTTCGAGGCCTCTCGAAATAATTCGTTCCTGAAAGTCAACCCCAATACCAGCTTTTTTAAGGCTGTCACATTGACTTTTTAGTTTCTTTCCAAGGGTTTCTAGTCTGTCCAAGTCCGATGGATGTATTTCGGAGGGGTTTTTCGTTGCTGGATAAAATATATCCTTCACAACGTTGCTAAATGCTACGACCTCTGCTTCTTTTCCCTTGAGTTCGGCAGGTACTTCATTTCTCGAAGTTTGAGTTTTTCCTGCATTATTTATATTTGCTTTTGTTGTTTGTGCATCTGGAGATCTCATTTGTGGATTAATTTTTGCTGCATCTGGCCTAGGTTGCTGAACAATTGTTAGAGAACTGACTGAAGTAGGAGATTGTTTTGCATAGGGTTTGTAGGGCGCATTTCTTACTCCGCCAAAAATTCCTCTAAAAAGGCTATTAATTGCGGACTGAATGTGCTCCCCAATCGTTTTTTTAGGCGGTGGCTCTGTTGTTTGATTAAATATTTGTTGAGAATGGGATGAGTTATTGGTAGGTAAGATAGACATTTTTATCTCCCTCTTTCTATTAATTATATTTTATCCTATTTTTATAATAAATTATAGAAGCGTATTTATTATATTTAATATATATTGGCATTTAAATTGCTTTTAATAAAATATTTGATAGCTTTTTTTTCTTATCCCTCTTAGGATAGAGGACAATTTTGATATCTTGAGAGGACATATCTTATGATCGACATACGTTTAATCCGCAAAGATCGAGAAGCAATTGAGGCGAAATTAAAAACCAAGGACCCTTCAGTAAGCTTAGAGTTAGTCTGCGAACTAGACAATCAGCTTAGGGAAACAAAGACAAGAGTTGAGCAGCTTAAGGCTGCACGTAATGAAGATTCCCAAAAAATCGGGGAACTCAAGCGTAAAGGGCAAGATGCTTCTGAGCTCATGCAAAAAGTTGCTGTCCATGCCGAAGAAATCCATTCATTAGATGCTCGTGTGACTGAGCTTGAAGAACAATTTAAGTATGAGCTTGCAAAGATCCCAAACATACCTATGGATGACATTAAGGTTTCACCGGACCCGAAGGATAATGTCATTGTTAAAGAGGTAGGAAAAAAACCAACGTTCGATTTCCCATTTAAAAATCATATGGAGCTTAATGAAAAGCTCAACCTATTTGATTTCACGCGTGGAGCAAAAATTGCAGGTTCAGGCTGGCCGGTCTACAAAAACTTGGGAGCTCGTTTGGAATGGGCCCTGCTCAATTACATGATCGAGATCCATATCAAAAATGGCTTTATGCAATGGATACCTCCGATTGTTGTAAGGCCTGACATCCTTTTCGCATCAGGACAGCTGCCAAAATTTGCGGGGCAGCAGTTCCACGTGAAAGATGAAGATTTTGATTTGTACATGATACCTACAGCGGAAGTAGCTTTGAATGGTCTTCATGCCGATGAAATTCTGTTAGAAGAACAGCTTCCAATGAAATATATTGCCTATACACCCTGTTTTAGACGTGAGGCTGGGGCAGCAGGAAGCCAAGAGCGTGGACTTATCCGCACGCACCAATTCAACAAAGTTGAAATGTTCTGTTTTACGACTCCTGATAATAGCAATTCAATGTTCGACATTATGATGTTAAGCGCAGAGGAAATCTTAAAAGGCCTAGGGCTTCATTACAGAAATGCCTTACTGGTAACAGGAGACATGTCCTTTGCAGCGGCAAAGACTGTCGACATTGAGGTTTGGCTTCCCGGGCAAAATCGTTACTATGAAGTTTCATCCGTCTCCAATTGTACTGACTACCAAGCTAGAAGGGGTAATATCCGCTTTAGAAATAAAGAGGGTAAACTTGAATTTGCCCATACCTTGAACGGTTCAGGTTTAGCAACCTCCAGGCTAATGGTGGCTCTGCTAGAAAACAACCAGAACGCTGATGGTAGTGTGAACATCCCGGCTGTGCTACAAAGTCGCCTTGGCGGACATAGTAAACTTGTTCCTGCTTAAACCTAATGGACGAAGTGGACTTAGTGGACAGTATTGTATTGATGTCCACTTTGTCCACTAAGTCCATTTCGTCCACTTCGTCCATTTAGATTAAAATAGGAGAACCCACAGACCTTTTGGAAGGGTCTACTGGGTCCAAAAATGAATTCGAATGAATTACCCTTTTTCAGGAACTTCGCCAATAAGGTCTTCTTCAATGGGATTTGGAGGCAATGCATTTCTAAATACTGACCCTGAATTAGTCAAGTCCTTAATATTGGGTTTGGTATCGATATAGCCAGCCATATTGGTCAAAATCAACGCTTGATCAGAAGGTGAAAGTTCTCCCAACTGTTTCTTGATTTCGGTAATCAACTTGCCTATATCACCTTCTGGAAGATTTATCTTCCCTGCAATCATATTTAAGATCTCTTCTCCTGAGTGATTTGAAGTTTCTACAAAATTAAGGGCTGCGAGTGCTCTCATCATTAAGGCAACCTTGAAAATCGCCACTTGTCTGCTAACTTCAGGTGATTTCGGATCAGCTTGACCAGACTTATCCATGGAGCTTACAATCATAAATTGCAAATAGGTTGTAAACTTAGGATTGTCAATCATTATGAGCACATTTTGTGCGAAATTTTTTGCAGTCTGAGCATCATTGACAGGTTCACCTTTCGCAGCTTTGCTGATCGATTCTATATTCGCAAAATCAATAAGTTTTGCTGCCATCAATGCCCCAATTTGGCTCAACACTGCAGCATTATTGTCTGGAATTAGCGGCTGTGCAACTTTGTTCCATGCATCTTGCATGGGGTCGACACCTACAAGTGGAGTTGTATTGATCATCAGTAACGAATAAGTTCCTGTCGCTGACAATGCAGTTCCAACTACGAGAGGATTGATCTCCATATCCTCCGCATCCTGAGAATTAGGAAGTCTAAGTCTATGTTCTTCATTTGGAGACCCTACTGAGATACTAGGTTGAGTCCCAGTAGAAAATTGGACTTTAGTTTGACGATCAAAGTTATCTTGTTGTGAGATACCGTTCGCAGTAAATTCTTCCATTTTTCGTTGATAGGCTTGCGAATTGTAGTATTCTTCACTTTTTCTTGCCTCTTCATGAATGCTTTCGTTCCATTTATCTAGCATGGCATCGATGATTTTGCTTTTCGTTGTTTCCCAATCCACTGTTAAAGCTACTAGATCTCGCGCGGAAGCCATATAAACCATAGGAGGTTGTAAAGAAGGGCTTTGTGAAGCTAGAAGGTTAATAACCTCTTTTTGCTCGGCCGGGGATAGAGTGGAAAAACCGGGGCTTAGCACCTCTAAATTCTGAATCGTAAGTCCTTGGGTTCCAAGCATTATTAAATAAGCATCGGTATTTGCACTGTTATTCTGAATAGAAGGATTATCCATAGGAAACCTCTAGATAATTAAAAAATAGAAGTAGAATTCCCGTTTTTATAGTATTTTTCTACTTCTCAAATCTTATTATACCATAATTATTTTAATTAAATAATAAGAAAAAAAAGATTGAATCCCGAGGGGTTCTTTCTTCTATCTATTCCTCTTTTCATATATTTACTTGTCATATTTAAGTATATTAAATACATTCTTTAAAAGGGCTTGAAAGAAGTAGGTCTGCCTGAATAGCGGTAATTCTGGAAGTTTTATCTTTGTCTAGTAATTTCTTGACCACCTTTTGAATATCTTCAGGTATAATGCTTAGATCGGGTAGCCCAATTTGAGGATCTGTTAGCAATCTCACAAACAGAGCTCTAGCACCTTCTTTGCATTCATCTACTGCAGTCCATTGAGTATCAATGCCATAAATATCCCTAAGGATTGTAATTCCTAATGCCCAGCTATCTTTAATTTCATTATTTTTTGGATTTGCAGCATTTTCGAAATGGAATTTTACAGTCTGAGGATCAAAATAAAATGGAGTTCCTGTTCTAGTGTTCTCATTTTTAATTGGGATATTGTCTAGATAGTCTATAATTTTAATTTCTAACTTTCCATCAACAATTTCAAATACAAAATTATCCCCTTTAATATCGTTGTGACAAATACCTGCTCGATGAAAGTTAGCAACCGCCCTTACAATTTGTCTAACAGCCTCTTTTTTAAAATCTGAATCTCTATCTTTAAAGATATCCTTTTCAACCCTTCCGGTTTTCAATCTTGAATATTGAAGAGTTTTTGTTACGAAGAATCCACTTGGAGATAAATTTTTATTATAGGTAACAGTCACAGAAGCTGGTAAAAGCTCAGGTATTTTATCTTTAAGGGAATCAATACGAACTTGCATAACTTCAATTTCATTAATCCCCACAAATGCTTGTGGAATGTAATTTGGAATTTTCCCTTTACTGGCATAATATCTATTGTTTTCCCTAATGGCAAAACTTTCAGCGAAATGTTCTCCTGAACGAACATCAACAACCTTACTTACAACTCTAAATTTGCCTCTAATAAAAGCTTTATCATATTTCAAAAATATCCTATCGGCGTTATAAAAAAACTCCACCCTAAATGTAACATCTTTGATCTCACCTGGTCTAAAAGCCACATAGGGCAAACCCAATTTTCGAGCATCGTAAATTTTTTGGTCGATAATAATTTTATTTGCAGGATCATTAAAGTAATCCCTAACTTTTGCTATTTGATTCCGAGCTTTTTCAGTCCTTAGTCTTGCTTCTTCTGCAGCTTTTAGTTTTGCCTCTTCAGCAGCTTTAAGTCTTGCTTCTTCATTTTTTTGTCTTGCTTCTTCAGCTTTAAGTCTCGTTTCTTCATGTTTTCGTCTTGCTTCTTCTCTATTTCGTTCTGCTACCTCTTTGGTAGCTCTAAAACGTTCCTTTTCTTCTGCTCTTTGTTCAGCCGCTTCGAAATCCTTTCCCTTTTTTCGGAAATAAAGGAAAGTGGCCCCTGAACCTAATGAGAATAATAAAAAGCATCCTCCAGCTGAAACACTAGTGATAAGAACGATTCCGGGAATTGATTTTGAAAGTTGTGAAATTGAGATAATGTCTTTTTTTTACAAGAATGGCTAATGCAATCCCTGCAGATACACTAAGTACTGCTCCTGTAATTGCTGTCCCTATACTGCAATTTTGGCTTAACTTTTCTCTTTGCCGTATAGTAGTTATATTCATATTCTATTCAACCAACCTACTAATACATGTATGGAATAAACATTTATCAAGAAATTATTAATTAATAGTGATTAATTATAAATTATATAACATTAAAAGTCAATAGAATAGTTTAAAATTAACAATCAATATTTAAAAAAAATTCGCTTAACATTAGAGACATTTTGCAGTATATTTTCCTTTTAACAACAGGGATTTATGGGGAATAAACACGCACATTTCGAGGGAAAGGATGCACTTGGTCACGTGGTAGAAGCGCAGGCACGAGGGATCATTTCAGCCAGTGAGATCCATGGAACTGAAACTCCAGGACATATTTCCTCTGGAGCAGACGCTGCGCGCGAAACCGCTGTGGTTTTAGTATTATTGGAAATGCTTCTTCATGTCTTTTTCATAGATTTAAAAACTGAAGCAACTTTATTGGCTGTTTTTGCAATAGGTTGGACTCTTTGGAAGCTAGGGCGAAGCGCCTGGCTCGGGTGGTTTAGGCTAGAAAGACTTCATAGGGTCCTACGCCAAGAAAAATGGGAAATAGAGCATAATAGGGACCAAGAGCGTGAAGAACTTGGGGTTTTGTATCAAGCCAAAGGTTTCCAAGGAAAGTTGCTGGAAGACGTTTTAGATGTCTTAATGGCTGATGGTGACCGTCTGTTAAGAGTAATGGTAGAAGAGGAACTTGGGTTAACCCTGGAAAATCAGGAGCATCCCTTAAAGCAAGGATTGGGAGCGGCATTAGGATGCATTTTAGCTACAGCATTTTGTCTTCTTGGACTCTACTTTTACCCTGCCTACGGTTTACTAATTGCTAGCTTAGGCGTAATTGCCATTGCCTCCAGTCTATTAGCACGCTTCGCTCGTAATGATGTGATTTCAGCCATTGTTTGGAATATTGGCCTGGCAATTCTAGCAACAGGGTCAGTCTATTTTGTAATCCATACCCTCTTTCTGAACGGGAGAGTTTCATGAATGAAGCAGTTTCAAGGCCTTTAGTTTTTGAAGAGTATTTTGAGACAGGTCAGCAGGAAGAAGCCAGCCCCTTTCTGACTCCAAGCTCAAGAAGATGGGGACATAACTTGCCTTTAAAGGCTGCATTTGGAGCCCTTTTCCTATTGATTGGAGCTTTTTTACTTCATTTAAGTCCCACACTTTCTCCTCTTGGTTATTTTTTATTGATTTGGGTCTATTTTTTAGCAGGGATTCCTTCACTTATTGAATCCATAGAGGATATTGCAAACGGCCAGATCAATATAGATGTTTTAATGACCCTTGCAGCTTTTGGTTCAGTCTTAATTGGAAGTCCTTTTGAAGGGGGCCTTCTGTTAGTTTTATTTGCTTTGTCAGCCGCAATGGAAGATGCGGTGACCTCAAAAGCTAAAAGCGCCATTAGTTACCTTCACAAGTTATCCCCCTCAAAAGCAACGGTCATTCTTGATGATGGACAATATATTGAGCGTTCCATCCGAGACATTGTTGTGGGCACAGAAATCTTGGTAAAATCAGGGGAAGTCATTCCTTTGGATGGCACAGTAGTCAAAGGAATTTCCACTGTCAATCTAGTGCATTTGACAGGTGAAAACCTTCCCCAATTACGCAAAGAAGGAGATTCTGTACCTGCAGGAGGCAATAACCAAGAGGGTGCGCTTGTGTTAAAAGTAACCCATACCAGCGCCGATTCCACTTTATCACGAATTATTCAGCTCGTGACAGAAGCTCAAGAAGCTCGTCCCAAGCTCCAACAATGGTTTGATAAAGTCAGCAAAACCTACGCAACATCCATTATTTCCTTAGCTTTTATTTTTGCACTCACAATGCCTTATATTTTAAATGTGCCTTTTCTTGGCAATGAGGGATCGATCTACCGTTCATTAGCCTTTCTCATCGCTGCATCACCTTGCGCATTAATTATTGCAATACCTATCGCTTATTTAAGTGCGGTCAGCATTTGTGCGCGCAGAGGAATTTTGCTAAAGGGTGGAGTCACATTGGATGCTCTTGCAGGATGCAAAACGATAGCATTCGATAAAACTGGCACTGTCACAACGGGGGAATTGCAATGTTTGGGGATTGAGCCTATTGGAATAGTTTCGAAAGAACAGGAAAAAGAGGCTTTAGCAATTGCGCATGCAATGGAACTTAATACTGTACACCCAATTGCAAGGGCAATTTTAAAGTATGCTCAAAATAGCAAGGTGCCTCCAGCCAAAATTGAAAATTTTAAAACAATTCCAGGCTATGGCCTCGAAGCCACTTTTAATTCCGTTCCAGTCTACATCGGCAATGCAGAATACATTTTTGACAAACTTCCAAAAGATGTTTCTGATCGCGTGCGAAGCAAAATTAAAGAGTCGGAAAACAACGGCGAACTTTCCGCCATTTTGCTTTTTGGATCGACCCCATTTGTAATGCGCTTTAAAGATACTTTGCGTTCGAATATTAAGCCGATGATGGAGCAATTGCAGAATGTTGATAAGTTAAGATTAGTGATGTTGACAGGCGACCACGAACAAAATGCCCGCAAGATTGTTGAGGAAACTGGTATCAAAGAATTTCATGCTGATTTACGACCTGAAGATAAGTTAGCCTATGTGAGTGATTTAGCTCAGAAAGATGATCTAGCAATGGTTGGAGATGGGATTAACGATGCACCAGCTTTAGCAAGAGCAACCGTGGGTATTTGCATGGGAAAAACTGGAAGCGGAGCAGCTATCGAAGCTGCTGATATTGTTTTGCTACATGATAATATCGATCTTCTGGGATGGTTGTACAACAAAGCTAAGATGACGCAAGCTATTGTGAAGCAAAATCTTATTCTTGCTACAGGAGCAATTCTTGTTGCAGTAATCCCCTCGCTTCTTGGATTCTTTCCTTTGTGGCTTGCAGTCGTCATGCACGAAGGTGGAACAGTCCTAGTCGGCTTAAATGCCCTCCGACTTCTCCGCAAATAGGACAATAGGGTTGTACTCCGTGCTCTCCGTGGTTGATTAGAGCCAGGACTACAAACTTGCGATTTCATTATCTACATCCTGTTAAATTTGCCCTTGTTTTTTGCGTTTAATGCTGTAGTTATGTCAAAATAGAATTTAATAGGGAGCGCGTAACCTATGGATAGCCAGAAGAAACTCACTGATGCTATTGAGAATGAAGGCCGGAAATTCAAAGAGCATTATCTTTGGCTGGAAAAATCGATGCCTGCGGTCTTCTTTCAAGAAGTCACTCCCGAAAATCTCGTCCTTATCACCCATGCTTTAATGGGTTTCGATCTTCAAGATTATTTTTCCACAATTAATCTCCGTGGAGCTGCAATTGTGATGTGCCTTGATGATTCTGATGCTGACCTGCGTATCCTTGAAGACTATACGAATTATGGAATAAAAAATTATCGGGCATTTGTTTCAAAAGCTCCTCCTCCATTCCATGGAATAAAGTCAAATCTACGTATCGCCTTCATCCATTTCACAGAAGCCTTAGACAAAATGGAAGATCTTCCACACCTTGACAACGAGGCAGATGTGCGCGCAATGCTTAAGCGGCGCAATTCCGAAGTGGATGAAAATGAATTTAACAAGCTCATGCGCGGAATCAATTCCCGTTTTCTGAAAACATTATCGACCGACAGACTTATATTGGCCCTGGATATGTTTTTCAGGGCAAAAACTCGGGACAATTGCCAATATGAAGTGCGCTACGATGAATCGTGGGAAGAGAAAGATGCTGCGTCCATGGAAATCATTTTAGCGTGGAGAAATACTCCAAAGCACAACTTCCTCTATCGACTTGCACGTGTTATCCATCGTAATGGTCTTGTAATGAAACGGGTCACAGCAACCTACGTCGACCCTTATAGCAAGAATAGCATTTTAATCATGATCTTAGGATTACATGGCAGCAAAGGACAAGCAGCTTGGGAAGCGGCAGATATTCGTGAATTCCTCCGTGAACTTGTGACCGTAAAATACTTTGCAAGTTTCGATGCTATCGATCACTTCTTGGTAAGCAAAGGGATCATCAACGGCAATAGTGGTAATCTCGTCCGTTCGATGGTCAACTTTATTCATCAAGGTCTTGTCCATATCGATCCTTATTTCTACACAACAGAAAGCATCGAAGAATCCTTTTGTAGGCACCCAGAGCTCACATCCCAGCTGTGCCTTGCCTTTGAGAAGAAGTTTCATCCGGAAAAACATAATTACACTGAATACTTAGAGGAACGTCAAAAATTTATTAACGTTGTTCAGAAACTTGATACTGGGCAGGAAGAAAACGATACGCGCAGAAGAAATGTTTTGCTTCAAGCGATGAATATGATCCACTATACATTGAAGACAAACTTTTACCGAACTAACTACACTTCTCTCGCATTCCGTTTAGATCCAAAGTACATGGATGAGCTTCCATTTGATCGCGCTAAAAAATTCCCTGAACTTCCCTATGCGATCTTTTATATCAAAGGAATGCACTTCTTTGGATTTCATATTCGCTTCAAAGATCTTGCAAGGGGTGGACTCAGAACAGTTTATCCGCAACAGACCGAGCAATTATTTTTCGAGCAAAATGTTGTATTCACGGAAAACTACAACCTTGCTTATACACAACAGCTCAAAAACAAAGATATCCCGGAGGGCGGTGCTAAAGGCCTTATTTTTCTTAGGCCCTATGACAGGCTCGCCTCTGAGACAGACATTCTTCAACGTGAGTTTGTAGCAGCCAGCCTCCAATCTCAAGAGATTGAACAAAAGTTGAGAGATTACAGACAAGAGCAAACCACAGAATTTTTATACCAAGCTCAGCGCTCCTATATAGACTCGCTGCTTACACTCGTTGTTTGCGATCCCGATGGAACAATCCGTGCAAAATATATTGTCGACTATTGGAAACGGCCAGAATATCTCTATATTGGTCCTGATGAAAACATGCATGATGAAATGATCGAATGGATCGCAAACTTGAGCAAGAAATATAATTATCGTCCTAGCACTTCATTTATCTCTAGCAAGCCGAAAGTGGGAATCAATCACAAAGAATATGGTGTGACTTCTCTTGGAGTAAACGTTTATTTACATGAAGTTTTGAAATACATAGGAATCGATCCAGAACGAGAGAAATTTACCATTAAAATGTCTGGCGGGCCGGATGGTGACGTTGCTGGCAATGAAATTCTTAATCTTCAAAAATATTATCCTAAGACTGCTAAATTAACTGCTTTGACAGACGTTTCAGGTACAATCAATTCTCCAGAAGGATTAGATCTTAATGTCCTTGCAGATTTATTCAAACAGGGACGTCCTATTCGTTATTATCCCCCTGAAAAATTATCTGAAGGTGGCTTCCTGGTCGACAGACAATCAAAAAGAACACAATCTGCGTTGGTCCAACAGACGCTCTGTTGGAGAAAAATGAACGAAAAGATTATTGAGGACTGGCTGTCAGGTAGCGAAATGAATACACTCTATCGCAATAATGTCCATCAAACAAAAACAGATATATTTATTCCTGCCGGAGGCCGACCAAGGACGCTAAATGAAACCAATATTAAGGATTTTCTGGATGAATCGGGCAAACCTACTGCAAAAGCCATCATTGAGGGTGCAAATCTTTATCTGACCCAAAAAGCTCGTCGCCATTTGGAAACATTAGGCGTGTTGATTGTTAAAGATAGTTCTGCAAATAAGACGGGCGTCATCTGTTCCTCATTTGAAGTCCTCTGTGGACTTACTTTGGGGGATGAACTTTTCCTCGAAAATAAAAAAGTTTTGGTTCAGGAAATTCTAGAGCGGCTTAAACAGTGCGCTTTCAATGAAGCCTCTTTGATGTTGCGTACTCATCAAGAAACGGGAGCATATCTGACCGATATATCTGAACTTATTTCAAAAAGGATTAACCAATACACTTATCAACTTCTAGACTATCTAGACACACTTGAATTAGATGAAAGTCCTGATGATCCTCTAATCAAAAATTTCTTGTCCTATGCCCCACCGACTCTGAGGAATAAGTTTAAAGATAAACTGCTTAAGCAGATTCCCGACCACCACAAGAAGGCGATCATTGCCTGCCATGTCGCAGCACAGATAGTTTACCACAGAGGTTTAGGGTGGATGCCTTCCATTGTGGATATCTTGCCAATCCTTATCGAAGACTCCTTGTAGGAATGGACGGTATGGACAAAGTGGCCGACCGGAGTTGCAGCAAATTGTTCATACTTGTCCATATCCATTCCAATTTATTTAAAATTATGTTATAATGTTTATCTTATTAATAATTAATTTTTAAGATAATATGCTTCCAGTAATTAATTATTCAATTCCGCATTCTCCTCTATATCAACCCAAATCTTTAAAGGAATTGGCGCAAGCCAAAGTTAAAATTCCTGAACGGACTTCAGTTAGACCTCTGAAAGGTGGCGGCGTTCCTTATTCCATTACTAAAAAAGGTCCTGGTAGCTGTGAAGCCAGTACCCTTATGGGCATGTCACTTTTAAGGACCTATATGGTGATGCCAACGGTCTGTGATCTTTATAAAAATATTTCCATCGAAAACCCTCGCATAGCAATTGTCCCCTTTTACATGGACCAGCTGGGAGATATTAGAATCATTTTAGATCTTCGTTCTTTAATTGTAGCAAAATTTGGAGTCGAACCCCTGATCATTGCTAACAAGGAAAATCAACGTCGAACATTAGAATATCTTAAGAATTCCCCCGAAGCAAATGGATTGATCTTTATTGATCTTGACAATGTAAACTCCAAAGATTGTCAGGGACTAGATCTGTTGATCCATGGTCCCGCAGTGGATGGAGCCGAATCTCAAAACCCTAAAAACATCATTTATAGATATCCAAAACTAGAGAATGCAATCGATTACAGCAATCCGCCAGTTATCTTTTCATTGCTCGAGAGCGAATCCTCAAGCTTCTCCTACTCAGCTCCTGTGGATGAAGGGGGTTTTAGAGCGCATCACATGATTAATACAGCAAGTGGAGTTCTCGCAGGTCTAGGATTCGAACTTATGCAGGGAACGTTCAGCACTAAAAACCGAGATTATATTTCCTGGCAAATTCCTTTGTACATAGCTGCTGCGAAATATCTTAATGGTCTAAAAGAATCTGAGATGTCCAATTTGTTGGGAAGAATTTCTGCAGCCTACCAAAAATCACTTGATAGCCCCTATAGTATACCTACAATTTATCAAGTCACAAAACTTTCAGATGATGTTGAGGCATTCAAGAGAAGAAATTCTGGGGAAATTGAAAGTAAATATCATAATGGACCTATCATCCAAGATGTTGCTAGCACTAGATTTGCACTTGCAATTAGTCCGAAACATGATTCTCACGGTGTGAAATTTGATCGAGCGGTATGCGAACTTTCCGTGTTGCAACTTGGACTGAATCCCATTTTTTCAATGGGCTGCTTTAAGTTATCAAAGGACCTATATGCCTGGAAAAAAAATGGATTAATCGAATCAGCAGAAGGTCGAAAATCGATAATTAACAGCCTTCAAGAACCCGTTTTTCCCGAAGAGAAGAGTTTGCTAAATGCTCTTAGAAGCAAGTCTTTTGTTTTTGGGTATGCTCACGATGATTCTGTAAAAATGGATTTTGTAGAACATTCTTTTAAATTAAATCCCGATTTAGATGCTGCTGTGATCAACATGGATTTCGAAGAAGCTGTACGCGTATTTCCTAATTATAATATTGTATGCCACAATCCTATTTCAGTTCTTAATAGATGCTCAAGACATACTGTACATTTATATAAAGACTTGACCAATCGGGTGTTCAATGGACTTATGGCATCGAGCGACCCCTGTTGTAGGCTAGCAGGAGGAGACAATACTCTCTTTACTACCTTAATGCTGGGGACAGACGATCTCGTTTATGACTTAAGAGGATTCAAAGTAGGAATGATTTTGGCTCTATTTAAGTTGGCAAATGAGCTTTCTCTGAAAGAAAAGGATTGTATTGTAGACAGAATGTTGAGTAGTGCTGGAGAAAATACCCTTATAACTTTGAGATGGACTGTTCCAGAGGAATTTGCTGGCTATGCAGAAAGAAATTCGAAGCGAACATTAAGTTTGCCAGGATCCCATGTCTATACTCAGGCCTTCCGAAAGATTGGCAATCTTATTAGGGCAAAAGCGGAAATATTTGAAGCAACTCTAACGGGTTTTATGAAACTTCAAATTCTCAAAAGGCGAAATCCCCTAGGGAAATAGAAGATTTAGCAATCAAACCCCACAACTGCTAAATTTTGTTGACCGGAATAATTTCCTCCTATATAATAGGTTATATAGGAAGAAATACTATGACAAAAGCGCTTAAGCCTTTTACTCTCAAGAAGTCAAGCAAGCACGATCGAGAACGTAAAGTTCTCCTTGGGCTAGTAGATTACTATCTAAAAACGGGTAAACCAGTAGGTTCTAATACTTTAAAAGAAGCTGGTTTCGAGGATCTTAGCTCCGCTACCCTTCGTAATTATTTTGCAACTTTGGAGGAAGAAGGGTACCTCCACCAGCAACACACCTCCGGCGGTCGTATCCCCACTGATAAAGCTTTCCGTCTCTATGCCAACTATTGCCTTGAAAATGAGCCCCCTCAACTTAATCAATCGCTTGATACCCTTGGGGAAATGGAGAACAAAGAGATCGCTTCCTTTTTACAAAAAGTGGCAGATCATCTAAGCGAAGCATCATCCTGCGCAGTTTTTTTGTCAGCGCCGCGCTTTGACCACGACTATGTCAACGAGCTTAAACTAGTATCAATTGATGGCTCGCGGTGTTTAGGTGTAATTGTCACCGATTTTGGTGTTGTTCAAACTGAATTACTTCCAACGGATCAAAAGCTTACTGCTTTTGCTGTCAAAAGAATCGAAGCTTTTTTTCAATGGAGAATTCAAGGTGGACAAAAACCTGAAGGATTAACTGCTGAAGAAGAAAAGCTAGCCCAAACTTTTTATAATGAGCTCATGGTGCGTTATATTGTTGGGTATGCAAACTTTTTGAATGAAGATTTGTACAACACCGGATTTTCAAAATTATTGAACTATAATGACTTCCAAGACCCTGCCAGTTTAGCTTCCAGCCTTGGACTTTTTGAAAACCCACACAGTATGCGGTTAATGTTGCGTGAATGTGCTAAACACAATAGCATCAAATTATGGATTGGCGATGATCTCACACCCTTCTGCCCTGGAAAGATCAATTGCATGGTCGCCGCAATCCCTTACTGCATCAATTCGAAACCTGTGGGCGCAATCGGCATATTGGGACCTCAAAGAGTACCTTACAGAAAAGTATTAGGACTGCTGCGTGCATATGCTGACCGCGTAAGCCTTACACTAACGAAAGAGATCTTCAAACATAAGATCACTTTCAGACAACCACAGCAGGATAGAACACCTTTTATAACACATAATGAAAACCGCTTAATCCTCATTGAGGACAAAAGGAGTTAATAACATATGGCAGATGATGCCGAACAGGAACCTCAAGCTGAAACAGCTCAGCCGGAAGCGGCCAAGCCTAAAGCTGAGAACGAAATCGAAAAATTAAAGAAAGAATGCTCTGAGTACAAAGATAAGTACCTGAGGCAACTTGCCGAATCGGAAAATATGCGCAAACGGTTGCAAAAAGAGCGGCAAGATATTAGCCAATATGCAACTGAAAGTGTGATCGTCGACTTTTTAAACCCAATCGATCACATGGAGAATGCTTTAAAATTTACCGAGCAGATGTCGAACGAAGTTAAACATTGGGCAATAGGGTTTAACATGATTTTGACACAGTTCAAAGATGCTTTAGCTAATAACGGAGTTAAACCCTTTGAATCTGTAGGCAAAAAGTTCGATCCCCATCTGCACGAAGCAATTGAAATGGTGGCTACCGACCAGTATGCCCCTGGAATAGTTGTAGAGGAGAGCGTACGAGGATACAAAATGGGAGACAGGATCATACGTGCAGCACGTGTGAAGGTATCCAAAGCCGTACAAGCTCCAAAAGAAGCCACAGAAGAAGAAAAAATTAAAGACGAAGAATAAGGAGAAAAACCATGGCTAACGAAAGTCAAGGTTCAAAAAAAGGAAAAATCATTGGTATCGACCTAGGAACAACCAATTCCTGCGTCGCAGTGATGGAGGGCGGACAGCCAGTTGTTATTGCATCCTCTGAAGGATCACGAACTACCCCTTCCGTAGTTGCGTTTAAAGGAAATGAGCGCTTGGTAGGTATACCTGCAAAACGTCAGGCAATCACAAACCCTGAAAATACAATCTACTCGGCTAAACGTTTTATTGGACGTAAATTTGATGAAGTCCAATCGGAAATCAAAACAGTGCCTTACAAAGTTGTTGCGGACAAGAATGGTAACGCAGTTTTTGAAGTGCAAGGGAAAATTGTGACCCCAGAAGAGGTTAGCGCGATCATTTTGACAAAAATGAAAGAGACAGCTGAAGCCTATTTGGGCGAAAAAGTGACCGAGGCAGTGATCACTGTTCCCGCTTACTTTAACGATTCACAACGTCAATCTACAAAGGATGCCGGAAGGATTGCAGGTCTAGATGTTAAAAGGATTATTCCTGAGCCTACTGCTGCTGCTTTAGCTTACGGTATGGACAAACAGAAAACAGATAAAAAAATTGCTGTGTTCGACTTAGGCGGTGGTACATTCGATATCTCCATCCTAGAGATTGGAGACGGTGTATTTGAAGTGCTGTCAACCAACGGAGACACCCACTTGGGCGGTGACGACTATGATAACGTCATTCTTCACTGGATGCTCGATACCTTCAAACAGGAACAAGGAATTGACCTGAGCAAAGATAAGATGGCTCTTCAACGTTTGCGCGATGCTGCTGAAAAAGCCAAAATCGAGCTTTCAGGAACGCAATCCACTGAGATCAACCAACCGTTCATCACTATGGATGCTTCTGGTCCTAAACACTTATCTTTGACACTCACACGTGCAAAGCTTGAGAACTTGACACACGCACTGACAGAAAGAACGCGCGAGCCTTGCATAAAAGCATTAAAAGATGCTGGATTGAACAAAGAAGATATTGGCGAAGTGATCCTCGTTGGTGGTATGACTCGTATGCCTGCTGTTCAAGAGATGGTAAAACAGATCTTTGGAAAAGAAGGGCATAAAGGTGTTAATCCAGACGAAGTTGTCGCTGTAGGCGCTGCAATCCAAGGTGGTGTATTGACCGGAGCTGTTAAAGATGTTCTGCTCCTGGATGTTACCCCTTTGACATTAGGTATCGAAACAATGGGCGGCGTGTTGACTCCACTCGTTGAGCGCAACACCACAATCCCTACCCAGAAAAAGCAAGTGTTCTCAACTGCAGCTGATAACCAGCCTGCTGTGACAATCCGAGTGCTTCAAGGGGAAAGAAAGATGGCCAACGACAACAAAGAGATCGGTCGCTTTGACCTGACCGATATTCCTCCTGCCCCTCGTGGAATGCCACAAATTGAAGTAGCCTTCGACATCGATGCAGACGGTATCTTGCATGTTTCCGCGAAAGACCTTTCTTCCGGAAAAGAACAAAAGATCCGTATCGAGGCAAGCTCTGGCTTGAAAGAGGACGATATCAAGAGAATGTTGCGTGACGCAGAGATGCATGCTGAGGAAGATAAAAAACGTAAGGAAGAGGTCGAGCTTAAGAACGAAGCGGACACTTTAGCATTCAGAGCTACAAAAGCTTTGAGTGAATACAAAGACAAGCTTCCAAAAGATGTTGTCGATGATGTCCAAAGCAAAGTCGATGCTGTGAAGAAAGCTCTTGAAGGCTCTGATATTGAGCGCATTAAAAAGGCAAAAGCTGAGCTTGAAGAGCATATGCAACATATTGGCGAAGCGATGTCAAAAGCTGGAGCTCAAGCTGGACCTGGCGCTGGACAACAGCAGCAGCAACAGCAACAACAACATACTCAAGCTTCTGAGGAGCCTAAAAAAGGCGATGAGATCGAAGAAGCAGAAGTCGAAATCATTGAAGACGACGACAAAAAGTAATTGAAAGGATGAATTAGGAAGGATGAAGTCAGAATTCAGAAGACAGAATATAAAGGGTTCTGTCTTCTGAATTGACTTCTGAATTCTGACTTCATCCTTCCTAATTCATCCTTCCCACTTCCCCTCATTGTTCCTCCTTTTTAGAAATTCTTTTGCACATTATAAGTACCTTCAGTAATTAATGGAGGTATTTATGTCTGCTTCTATAACAGCAGTGGGTAAGCCAACGGCGTCTCCCTCAAGTCCAACCCTTCTTAGAATGCAAGCTCTCAGTGAAGTAAAAGATGAATATCTGCGCTCACAGCACAAACAATTTGAAGATTACATTCATCCTTATATAAAATTATTCGAAGAATTTACAGCAGAAGAATTAAAAAATCACGTTATAAGCCTGAGAAAAACTTTTAAAGATGGTTTTTCAAGAACTGTAGATAAAAAAAATGTCGTTAAAAACTTTATAGAACAGCATCCAGATAAAGCTTCAACGGTCTGTGCATTAATCCTTGATGTTGCTTATTTCACTGAAACTTATGAAATTTCAGTCCCTATCCTAGAACTTATTATAGAGTCTAAAATCATACTTAATAAAAAGTATACCCCTCTCATTAACCTTTTAAACGTCTTCTGCAGGAATATCAATAAAAAATTGGTCACAGAAACCTCTGGACCAAATCTTATTTCAATAGCTTACCAAGCTCTCAGTGTCGGGAACACTCCTACAGAAAAAAGGATGACCGATATCTTAAAAAAAGCTGATATTGTTAATCACAATGTTTATTCAGATTTTCTCCACAACTGTCTACAAAGTGCAATTCAGACGAAAAATATCGACTTCTTGATGGAATGCTTAGGGCTCATCAACTTTTACAATCTCCATCTTAATACATTTTATACTAGAGGAAATATCCCCGACCTAGTCCAAACTTGTGTAAAAGCTTTAAAAGACCAAAGGGAAGATCTGTCTTTTGAAATTTTGCAATTCCTTTGTAATTGGGCTGAAACTATATCTGAAGAAGATTTTTGTAGGTATCTTCTGCCTGTTGTAGAGGAAAATCCCGCTTTAACTCTTGAATGGCTTAAAAAATCGATAAAGAGTGAAGACACAACATTACCACATAACTTAATGGCATTATTGAGAAAGCAAAATGTTAGCAAATCCCCTATCGTTAAAGATGGCTTAATAGAGCTTCTAATTCTTTCATTAAAAAATGAAAATATCTGTTTTAGGGATGAACTACGCAAAGGAATAAATGTTTTAAATACGGAGAAAAAAGATCCTCAAGTTAGCGAAAAAGAAAAGGAGGATGATAAAGTTAAAGCTAAGGAGAAAAGCTACGTATACATAATCTTGGAATACTATTTTCAAAAGCTTCGAGAAAAAAGTCACTCGACTCCTTTATCTTCGGAAGACAAAAATGATCTTTTTTTACTTTTAAATTATAGTCTGTACATACACAACGATAATGAATTTGCAAGTAAATGTATCGATTTTATAAGAGAATTCGATTTTGCAGCTGAGTTACCGCTTACATTTAATCTTACTCCTCTAGAAAAAACCCACATTGAGAAATTTGTTTATGAAGCACGTGCCGAAGTACATGAAAGGCCATCTTCTAAAGCAGTCTTAAAATTTATGCTTCTACCCACTAAAGGACTTGAAATAGAGAATGTCAAAGAATTTGCTGAAGCTTATATTTGTGGGACAAGACTTCGAGTCATCAATTTTTTTGGAATTTGTATTCAACAACTGAAATTTTTAAAAATCGAAGAGGGCGACGACCAATATTTCATTCAAATTTTTGAGAATACTCCAAGATATAGACAAATCAAATTACTGGAAGCCTTTGTCATAGCCTATTTTTGTCATCCCGAAAGCAGGTCCTCTTTAGCAAGAGCGTTAACTTCATTAAATCTATCCTACACAATTAATGCTTCAAGTCTTCTCCAAAAGAATATAAGTGAAGGATCTCTAAATTCATTTGCAACATGTGGTTTTAGAATTGAGCATCTAAATTTACAAGGTTGCGTTATTGATGCAAAGGCATGGCCAAAAGTGCAACAGGTTTCCTGTCATCATCTAACTCTAAATCATTCGATTCAAACATCTGCTATTTCTGCTAGCACTAAATGGCTAACCCTTTCAGGAAATGTGGTTTATTACCTGCAACTACTTGAGAATATGAAGATTCAAATTCTTGAATTTGAAAATTTTCAGTGTAATGGGACTCAAAACGACTTCTTAGAGTTAAGTTCTACAAGTGAGTTAAACAAAACTTTAACTGATCTGAGATTTACATTTCCCGCGGGACCTATTTTATTTGGGGATGAATCTGCAAAAGTTGTGGAAAAGCTTCCAAATGTTACATCATTTACCTTTCAAAATACTGAAATTACATCAAGAACTGTGGATCTTTTAAGAAGAACAAGATCTAAACTTGATAATTTTACATTGGTAACGAGAAGATCTTGGAGTGAATTTTCAAACAGCTTGGAAGAATTAATTGGTCAATTTAGCGTAACTTTAAGATCATTTACTTTTAGAAACTCTGAAACAAAAATAGAGCCAGGTTTTGCTTATTCTCTTAAAGGGATGTCTTTAACCAGTTTGTGCCTGTCAGGTAATCTTGAAAATAACATGGTCAATATGTTAGCTACAGATCATCCAGATCTTACAACATTAGAAATACCTCATAATCCACGAATCGATGATCTTTGTATTCCTGCTATTGCAAAATTAAGTAAACTGAAAGTATTGAATGTTGCTCGTACAGGAATGACTCCAGAAGGCATAGTAAAACTAGCCAATTCATTACCAAACTTAACATCCATAACCATTGGTTATCCCGAACCTGCCAAGAATTTTGGTTTAGCTGAAAAACTTTCAAAATATGAAGTTACGATTGAGTCGATTGATCCAAATCTTCCCTTTAGGATACCTCAAAACAATGATCACACAAAAGTCTAGAACAATATTATTGTAAATTGCTGAGGTAATAATATGACAGCTCAAAAGTTTTTTCACTCTTCGAATTGCCTAAGTTTTGCGAAAGATGAGCAGAATCAGATCGTTGAAAAATTACTTTCAGATAAATATGAAGTCACAATTGAATCAAAAGATCCGCATCTTCCCCTTACCCTCCCACCAAATAATGTTCCCATAAGAGCTTAACTTGTGCGTAACACAAGCAACTTGTATGGCATGGACCACTGAGCCCATGCCATACTTTGTGATTTAGTAATCACTACTATGATGCTTTACTTCACGATTTGGAATGAGCTGGGTCGACTGAATTCCCCAACCATTTTGAACATTGGCAAATTCCCCTGTCAACCAAATGTCCAGATCGTTTGAAGGATCGGGGGATATAGAGGATTGATCTCCCCATCGCTGTCCCAGCAAAATGCCTTCACTAAGTTGTGCCAAGGGTCCAAAATTGTAAGGAAACTGGCCGCTTGTCACAACGGTTACATCCCGTAATTGATTTTTAGGATCTGTTCCATAACGTCCTGTGTAAAACACATTTGTATATCTATTTGCTGATGATATTGTTCCGCCTATCACCAGATCATGAAGCTTGTTTGTCATGATCGCAGGGATATTGTAAAACAAAGGATCCATGGTGATAGGATCAGGATCGTATAGTGTGCCCACCTGTACTATTGCAGGTACTGTTGTAGGCTTCTCTTTATAGCGTGACTTGCCTTTTGGGTCGCCTGACAAATCAAATTGATACCAACGGACACCCACTCTGTCTCCTGCCAAATCCGCCTCTCCTGTAAAATTCACTTGCGTTTGATGAGTAACATACAATTGACCATCCCTAACGTGAGGAGCTGCACATGCGCTTCCTTCATTTTGCAGATAACCATCGCTACCATACAGATTTCCAAGATGGGGAATGTTTTGTGGATCTGTGTAGTTTGGAACTGAGATCACAATAGGACCCACAATTGAAGGATTTCTTGAACCTGGATTCACAATCCTGTACAGATAAAACTCATTGTACATAAGCCCAGGAAAAGAAAGGTTAGAGGTTTGTACTACATAACCGTACTGAGGGTCCTTGTCGAAGTTATCTGCAGGGGGTGCAAATTCGTTGTACAGTGGAGGAAGGTCCGTATTTGGAAGAAGTCCTGGAAACACTGTTACAATAGGATGACCAGCCAACAACGATTTCTTTTCAAAAACAACGACTGAGTTGCCTAAATAATTTTCATCGAAATCAAAAGTATCTAGGCTAATATACACAGCCTTTTCATCCGCAGCGAGCTGTTGATAGTCCAAAAAACCACCAGTTGGGTCTTCTGGAATCAATTGAGCGCGTGTGACCTTGTAAAAGTACCACTTTGTGCAGGGCTTAATGATTCCCGAATCATCTCCGCTTACAACAAGGTATAAGTCCGGGACATCTCCATCTGGTGTTACAATTTCTGCAGAAAAATACCAACGTTTAAAAAACCTATCGTAATCTAAACGAACATCTCCAGCGGAAAATCCAAAAAAGCTGTTGGACTCTGTATCCAAAACGTAATCTTGTTCTCCGGTAAACTTATTAAAGCTTCTAATAGCTCCATAAATACACATCACATACTGTGTTTCCCCTACCCAGCCATTCAAATTGGGAGGAATACTCACGACGTTTGGAGCATCTGCATAAGATGCAGATGTAAAATTAAATCCAACATATTGAGCGGGTGAATTTGGATTTATATTAGGCAATAAAGTCTTGGTTTTATCTTTTAAGTATCCTGAAAATTCCTTTGAGAAAGGTAAAGATTTGAGCTTTGCTTTTTCAGCGCTCGCTTTAGTTATTTCCTCAGTTGTCTTTACACCAACAAATTCAACGTCGATGTTATGGCCAACCCTTGTCTGGAATTTATCCGATGCAGCAAAAGAGGGTGCAACAAGCGTTAAGAACACCCCTAGTGCTATGAAAGCTTTTAATGTATGTTTCATGTGTTCTCCCTAAATTAATTTGTTACAACTCTTATTGGACGGCTAAATTCTGATGTGTCGACCGGAGTCGCTGTAGAATCTATCCTTGTAGCTGTAGCTGTGATAAATTTCCCCGAGTTCGTTAGATCGACAAAGGCTGTAAAACACACCTTGCCATCACAGCCAGTTGTGACCAACTTGTCGCCAAGGAAATCCCTTCCTTGATTAGGACTTGATCCATCATTACCAAAAAATTGGATTCTAAATTGGGTATTGCTAGCACTTTCCAAAGTACCTCTTATCCTTATTGATGCTTCTTCGTAGACAGCACTTTCAAGCCTGGGGCTTGTTTGGAAATGGTTTGGGCCCTTATTTGTGCATTCTGGAGTAGAAGGACCATTATGCTTATGCAAAGTAATCCCAATCAATTCATTGCTATGAATCGAATTGTTCAAAATGGAATTATTGATACTTTGCTTATCAAAATGATCTAAACCCACGTTGACTCCTCTCTTATTGTAGGCAATTAGATTTCCTTCCTCAGGAAAAATTCCACCAATTTGATTGTCGGGAGAACATACAATCTTGACTCCACTTTCACCATTCGGAATTGGGTAATCACCTGAAACATCTGTACCGATAAAATTTCCTTGCACTCTATTGTTATAAGAGTTTGATTTGATCAGAATTCCATTTCTTCCATTGCCTGAAATTAAATTTCCTGTAGCAGGCAACGATCCCCCAATAAGGTTATTGAAGGAATTGTTCTTACCCCCTTGCGTACCAATTTGGATCCCGTTCCATCCATTCCCTAAGGCTTCTGTGCCAGATGCATTCGTGCCAATATAGTTGCTGGAAACTAAAGTGTTTTCTGATCCACTTGTGATCAAAATTCCGTTTTGATGGTTACCTGAGATAAGGTTAGTTGAGAGAGGGTCTCCACCAATTATATTATTTCCTTCGAAAACCCAGATGCCATGGCGTCTATTCCCAAGCGCTACAGTACCTGTGTAATCTGTACCAATCTTATTTTGAACAAAAACATTTGCAAATGTTTCTTGTCCTGGTACAGCAAAGGTAAGATTGCCTAGGATAACTCCATATTCGTTGGCTGATATGACATTATTTATGATGATATTATTTGAGGATGAAACTGTTCTTGGATCTATTGTCAAACCAATATTTTCATTCCCTAAACCTACAGTTCCTGTAACATCAACACCAATATAGTTATTCTCTACTATAGAGTTTGTTGTTCCAGTAAGGCGGACCGCGATACCCGTAGTTCCACATATGACATTTCGTTCAGTATCTAGAGGGCCGCCAATTCTGCAATTGTCCACTGTAGCCAAACGTAGACCGTTTAAGCTATCCCCAAGGATATTTTTTCCTGTTCTATCCACACCGACTAAATTTCCACGGATTTGAACATTCGAAGCTTCATTTGCAAAAACAACATATCCGAACTGAAAAACGTTGAAGCATCCGTTTAATAGGTTTTTGTCTGCAATTTGATCTGACCCAATAAATGTGTCGTTAGATTCAGTGTAAATACCGTTCTGGTTTGCCATCGCGACGTTACCCTGAACGTTTGTCCCAATAAAGTTTCCTAAGATACTGTTACCTTCTGATTCTGAAATAAGAATTCCACTGATGAACCATTCATTGATAACAAGCCCACGGATGGTTGAGCCATCAGAGCCTGCTAATAGTTGCAAACCACTCCCAGTATTCACACCATCTCCGACCGTATAATTGCTTCCATTCAGTTCAATGAGCAGCACTGCGTTCGTGCTTCCATCTGTTGCGGTATTTACAGATGTGCCAGGCTGGGTGTATCCATTGATGTCGACAGGGGTGGTAATGGGATCTAGTTCAGTCAAGGGTTGAATTCTATGAGGTCCAGATCCAGGAATATTAAAGTTGATATTGTTAGGGCCTGCATTACTATTGTTATCTAGTATTGCTTGTCGCAAAGATCCTGTACCTGAATCATTTGTGTTTGTTACGGTATAAATTGCCGCATCTAATCCCATAAAGGAAAAATACGACAATCCTAAAAAGAAAGTCCGGGAGACATACCTTTGAATAGTTTTGTCCATAATTAAGCCTTGAGTTAAGTTCATGAAAAATTCAAGTTAGTCAACAGAATGTTTAAAAAAAAGTTTAAAATGAATGGATGAAGGGTGAATAGATGTCGATAAAGATCTATTTAGGCACAGAGACGGGACAATGGTTGACCTCAGAAGTTTTAAAAAGCTCAATTCGTCGTAGAACAAAAGCTGATGTTGAGTTTTATGAAACTAGGATATTTCCTTTACACATAAAATCTAGGGTCAATATTGGCTTGTCTCTCTATAGATTCTATATTCCTGAAGCTGTGGGGTTTTCAGGAAAGGCGATCTATATGGATGCTCAAGCGTTATGTTTGGGAAATATAGAAGAACTTTTTGATTTGGAGCTTAAGGATGTAGGAGCGCTGGCCCGGTCGATTGATGCCCTACATACAGCAAGATATACGAATGTGATGCTTTTAAATTGTGAAAATCTAAAAAATTGGAAAATCAGAGAATGGACCAAATTGATCGATAAAGACCCAGCACTGCTTAGGGAATATACTGGTGTAACTTCTCGATCACCTATTGCAAAAGATTTTGGTGATCTTCCAAAAGAATGGAATGCATTAGATCTCAATGAATACAAAAATGGCAAGATTTTGTTTTTTAATGACTTATCATCACAACCTTGGTTAAACAAAGACCATCCACAACACAAACTCTACATGGACGAGCTCAATTACGCCCAAGAACAAGGCCTATTGCCAAGTGATGCATTAGAGCACGAAATTCAGCAAGGCAGGCTTGTTCAAACGTAAAGAGTTTACGAAAATTGTTGCTCGCACGGAGCGCCCTGGAGTTGTGCTCTATAGGATAGTCCTTGCCGAAGGCCCTGGAATGCGGTGGCGACCGGAGGGAACTGCCGCCTTTGCCCTGACCGCATGCTAAGGCTTAATCAGAAAAAGTTAAACATAGCAGCTGTTGTGCAACAATTTTTCGCTGCGGTCAGGGCAAGGGCGGCAGCTCCCTCCGGTCGCCACCGCATTCCAGGGACTCCGGCAAGACTGTGCCATAGGGCACAACTCCAGGGCACTCCGCGCGCACAACATTTACAACCAGCTTGTCTTGCAACGCACGGCGGTAGCTCCGCATTCGCTCCGCTACCGCACTCCACGCCTGCGGAAAGGCTGCGACTCTGTTTTAGCCGTACTTGGAAAGACTTTGTTCTAATTAGTGGTGCTTAGAAAGACTTTTCCAGTGCGTTTACAAAAAAAAAAGCCGAACCCTGGAGGGTTCGGCTTTTTCCCACGAGAAAGTATTTGTTAGTGTGGGAGGACTGGACGACCGCTTCTAGGATCGATAGGGCATCCTCTTGGTCCGCCGCCGTTCACAGCCATGTTAGTCACATGACGTCCACCAAGATACCCGCTTGCAGGTGCATTGTTAGCACTGCCCACTGCTACATGACCACTACGAGTCACTTGAGCAGCTGCCGGTGGAGTATACAAACCTACTGAAGGAGGTGCGTAATAGACTGGAGCAGGCTGAACAGACAATATAACTTGTCTTGCAACAGATTCCACTCTGTACATTTTCACATTCACTAATTGATTGTATCGATTCAACACTTTGGCTCTTCCACCTGTTTTGACCAATACCTGATCAGCGCTTGGTGTATATCCCTTTGGAACCAATTGTCCAACATTTGCACTACCTGGTGCAGGTACTTGTACCCCTTTCGCATTGTAATATGCTGTTGATATATACATTGACATAACTAAATCTCCTATTGCATCTCTATTTGATTATTGATTAATAAAGGCACTCGCCGGTTGCGTACACATCTCTGTTAACGTTGATCAGGATGTTTGGATTCGCGAGATTCAAGAATCCGTTGTTCACACCGATGATCACAGTTTCGCCCACTCTCCAGCTGCTTACGATAGCGCTGTCAAAAGCTGATGTACGCCAGTAGGAGCCATCATTCAAATAGATGTATCCAAAAGGATCAATAGAAACAATGTAGTAATCTAATCCAACCAAAGGTCCAAGAACTAAGTCGACTTCAATGCTGTCGCCAGTGTTTTGGTTGACCATTTTGTAGTCATAAAGAGGGAACAACGCATCGTTAGGAAGGATCACGATTGCGTCAGAAGCGAACCATGTCCATGTTTTCCAACGGTCGCCAGAGTAAATCATCCAGTTTGATCCATCTTCTAAAATAATTGTGTCGTGTGCCAAACTGAAATAAGAAACGCTGTGGAATGCTCCAACATGTGTTGTTGAATAGTTCCAAGAAGCTTGTGCTGAACTCTCACCTTTACCGAATGCTACTCCAACTTCAGCTGCAGGATTGTTAGATGTTTTTTCTTTCTTCTCAGGTTTGTCTATGAAAATCCATGACTCAGCTTTTGGAACAACAACTTGTCCATCTTTTGTTTTTTCTACTAATTTAACACCGCTCTTCTCTTCTTTATTTTTTTGAGCGCGGAATTCTTTAATAGCGTGCCTTTCTGCTTTAGGCATTGGAATAATGCCAACTTGAATATGCTCTTCACCATTTTTTTGTTGATCTTGTGCTTGCTCTTCTATGGGTAGAATTCTTACTAATTCTTCATCAGCATGAACTTGGGACATCGCAAGGTTCATTGACATTATTGTAGTTGCTAGCACTGTTACTAAAGAACGCATAGTTACCTCCATTTGGTTTAATTACGATTACTATCTCTCAACTTGGTTAAGATGATTTAAAGATTACAATAAATTTTCCTAAAGTTTGGTGATTAGCTAAAAAAGCCCCCAAATATACGTGTAAGGTCATAATATGTGATGTAAACAAATAGGCAAATTAATAAAGCTGCAAATGGAACGATCGCTTTTTCCAAAGCTTTCGGATGAATTCTTCTACCGCTTGCAATTTCAATAAGGCAGAATAAAATAGTTCCTCCATCGAGGACAGGAATAGGAAGAAGATTTAATATTCCTAGGTTGATGCTGATCACTCCTAACCAATAGAGTGCATCATTAAAGCTCATCATCCATTGATTATGGACCATCTGAATAATTCCAACAGGTCCAGCCATAAAGCGCATATTCATTGAACCTGACCCCAATGCTCCGAGCATGCGCCAGATTTGGTCGGTCACTTGCAAGAACTGTGCAAATGGGCCCGGATTGTATTGAACTTTTTTATCTTGGATTCCTGGAAGGCCTAACATCAATTGTGAGGCTGCTTCAGGACTTAATTTTTGTGCTTTTCCACCACTTTGATCCAATGCCAATGGGTTTTGCCCTTCAATTGCTGCCATCCAATCCCCTAACGAAATCGGTGTGATTGGAGAAAGTAAATAAAGATCTCCAGAATGTGTTAGAGGGGTAGAAGTTCCAATAGAAAGGATCAATTTTTCCAAATCTGCATGATTCACATCTTTATCAAATTGTGCATCAGCATTCGTCCAAAGTGCTGGTTTATCTGCTTCAGCTTGTCTTTTGACAACGACAAGAACAGGGTGTCGTTGGAGCTGGTATAAGATCTGGTAAGACTGTTTTATAGGTGTCCCATCCACAGCGATGATTTTGTCACCTTTCTGTAGAGGTTGCTCAAGGTCTGAAAAAATAATTTTTGGAAAGGCTTCAGGTTCTTTTTCAGCATCAATAAATTTATAAGGACTTTCGACAACTCCATCGTTGGTCAAATTATAGGGGATCATCAAGAGTTGCTGAATTTTGGTTCCATTCAGTTGTGCTTCATATTGCCAATCGGTCAGCTCTTCGCGGTATTGCGGTTCCATTTTATATTCCTGAATAGGAAAACGTGGAACACGTGCTAAGAATCTTTGATCGCCCCTTTGTACTGTCAGTAAGACTTTTCCGTCATTTAAAAGATGATTGACCTCTGCTAGAGAGAAAATCCTTTCTCCATCGATCCAGACAACTTGATCGCCAGGTTGAATTCCACTGTTCTTCAATGGAGAAACATCCATCATAGAAGCTTCTGTTCCTTGATCTTGTGGCTTGTAAATAATGTAGTTTGCAGACTTTAATATTCCAGATGTTAATATTTCTTTATCTGTTGAATTAGGATGTGGATAAGGTTTAACCGTATACTGGAAAGGCTCTTTTACTCCGGTATCATAATTGACTTTTTGACCGTGGACTGTCACCCCTTCAGGGTCTGTCATCGCTGCATAGATATGGTCCTTGCCGCTTTCAAATGGATGTCCATCATACGCAACGATTTCATCTCCAGGGCGTACTCCCACTGCATACAACTCAGAATGGGGATCGACCCAACCAATTTTTGAAGTGAACTCAGAAAAGCTTTCTTGCCTTCCTCCGCCCAGCCAAATGAATCCAAAAATAAGTAATCCTAAAACTAAGTTGGCCAAGGGACCCATGAAAGCAACTTTTATTCTGTCCCAAGGGCTTTTGTTAAAGAATCCTCCAGGTGCATTGTAGATATCATCATCCGTCTCACCTTCTGTTCCGGCGATTTTAACATATCCTCCGAAAGGAAGAATTCCCACCTTCCATTCCACGCCGTCTCTCATCCAACTGAAAATCGGTTTTCCAAATCCAATGGAGAAGGTTTCTACTTTCATCCCTACTCTGCGGGCCATGATATAATGGCCGAGCTCATGGATAAAAATCAGAAAGCTTAATCCTAGGATTGCCAAAAGGAGATAGAGTAAACTGATAATCATAATATCCTACTGGTTAAATAGCTTGGGCCTCACGACGGGCTGTTTTGTCAATTTCTAAAATACTGTCTAATGTGTGCACATCGCACACCTTGTGGCGTTGCATCAATTTATCCAATCCCACACCGATCTCTGTCCATCCAATTTGTCCGCTTAAAAACCGATTCACTAAAATTTCATTCGCACCGTTCATGTAGCATGGCATACTGCCACCGGTCTTGATTGCATCAAATGCAAGACGCAAACAACGGAATTTATCCAAATCAGGAGCCATAAATTGTAACGTGCTGTTTTGGATAAAATCAAAGGGCTTTACCAACCCTGGTCTTCTTTCTGGATAGGTCAAGGAATACTGGATTGGAACAAGCATTGTTGGAACAGACATCTGGGCCAACATAGAGCTGTCAACAAATTCAACTAAACTATGGATAACGCTCTGAGGATGGATCACCACTTCAATCTTATTGTAGGGAAGATCGAAGAGCCAATGGGCCTCGATAACTTCCAGTCCTTTGTTCATTAATGTGGAGCAGTCGATAGTAATTTTAGGGCCCATGTTCCAGTTAGGATGCTTAAGAGCATCCTCTGGTTTAATATTTTTAAGTTGTTCTTCATGGAACGTTCTAAAAGGTCCGCCTGATGCGGTTAAAATAACTCGTCTGATATCTTGTTTTCTCTCCCCGTTCTGACATTGGAAGATTGCGCTATGTTCACTATCAACAGGAATAAGTTCTGCGCCCATTTTTTTTGCTAATGAGGTGACCAATGCTCCAGCTGAAACAAGAGGTTCTTTGTTGGCTAAACATATTTTTTTACTGGCTTTGATAGCTGCGATTGTAGGTTGAAGACCAACAGTGCCGACCATTGCTGACATGACAATATCGCTTCCAGGATAGGCTGCAACTTCTTCAAGGCCTTCCATTCCGGTCACAATTTTCTGATTTGGAACTCTTTTTTTAAGCTCCTGCGCCTTTTGAGAATCGTAAACTGCTACAATTTCAGGATGATATTTTTTAATTTGTTGCTCAAGCTTGTCGATGTTTTGATGAGCAGCAAGCGCGACAACTTTAAATTCAGGATTAAGATTATCAACAATTTTTAAAGTGCTTTCACCGATTGAACCTGTGCTACCTAGAATCGTTAGCTTTTTCATCGACTAGTCCAAAATAAATAAAATTAGTATAGCTGTTTTCTTTTATAAGTCAATTTAAAGTAATGTATGATAGTTAACACCACAAGATACTGAAAAAGAACAACGCAGACTACAAGTCCTGCAGTAGACAATGCCAAACCATACACTGAATAAAGATGCCGCGATAATGCAACTCCAATTAAGCAGGCCAAAACTCCAAAAAATGACGCCCATCCCAACATTCCACGCAGATCATTTGAAATCAGCCTAGCGGTCATGGCTGGACCTGTAATCAAAGCTAGCACCATAAGTACCCCTACAGCTCTAAATGCACTGACTACAGTCAAAGAGGCCAAACCTACTAGCAAATAATTGAAAAAATTGGAATTGATCCCTAATCCCCTAGCAAGTCCCGGATCAAATGTGGTCAACAAAAATTCTTTGAAAAATAAAAAGATCACAACAGCATTGATGGCTAAAACAATGTAAACTAAATAGCTGTCCTCTTTATTTAATGCATCTACATTTCCCATCACAACTTCTGTACCAATATGGGCATCCCGAGTTGCCAATGTGACCAAAATAATCCCTATGGCAAACAACGTTGTAAAAACAATCCCCGTACTAGCATCTTCCGGAAGCCTTGCCACCTTTGTCAAAAATTCTCCGCAAAAAGCTGTAACAATCCCAGTGATCATCGCTGCAAGTAGCATGATTTTGGGATCATAGCTTCCTAATTGTGAAGGAATAAGTAGATAGGCGACAACGATTCCAAGCAAAATTGTATGAGAAAGCGAATTCGCAAGCATAGTCATTTTACGCAGCATCAAAAAAGAGCCCACTAATGTGGCGGAAAGGGCAGATCCTACCAATACTAAAATCTGTATCTCATCAGTAGCTAAATCATTCCACCTTAGGTGTCCGGATAAAAACTGACCCATCCTTGAAAGCAATTGGATAAAAAATTCCCAAAAAGTTGCGCCGGTGTAGGGATTGAAATAAGCCAAAAACATTTAGATATGGCTCCCTTGTTTTGGAGGAATCGGTTGGTTGTGCGGATCGAATGCAGGATTTTTCAATAAGGCATCCAGTTCCTCTTCCAATTCTGGAGTAATGATATGTTCCATTTCTTCAGCATTTCGGTGAACCTTCTCCACTCCAACTCCGACATATTGGACCAAATAGACCTCCCACAGACGATGGAGACGAATAATTCGTTCGGCCCAAATTGAACCTGCATCTGTAAGTGCGTAATATCCCTCGCGTGGCTGATAGACCCACCCTTGATTCAGTAATGATCGCAAAATGAGGTTTAGATAAATCTTCGAAGAAAACTGATAACGTTGTAATTCGGAAAGAGGGACTTCAGCCCCTTTGCCTAACCTCCACAATGCTTTCAGCAGATTCTCGCACAAACAACGAAAACGAAACTGAGCTATTCTCCAAAGACGCGAAACAATTCCTCTTTCAGGAGCAAAAAATAGAGAAAACAAACAAATTGCAGCTGATACCATTACGATGGCAGGCCCTGTCGGCAATGAAATATTTTCTGACAACTGAATGGACAGAACATTTCCTAAAAATCCGCTGATCAAACCAAACAAAGCAGACAAAAAAAACATTACACCTAAACGATGCGTGTATTGTCTTGCTGCAACAGCAGGAGCAATCAACATCGCCGACATGAGAACAACTCCTGTAGAACGGATTCCAATGATCACTGCCAAAACAATTAATGTATAAACAATGATGTCTAGGAAGTTTGTTGGAATCCCCAAAGTTTTTGCATATTCACGGTCAAACACTAAAGCTTTTACTTCTTTGTAGAAAAGTGTGAGGACCAACGCTACTATCGCTGTCAATGCGCCATAAATATAAATATGCACGTCAGTCATAGTGGCAGCTTGACCATAAAAATAGATCAACGTTTGCTTATAAAAGCTTGTAAATGAGAATTGAATATAACTGGCTAAGGTAATCCCGATACCAATAAAAATTGAAAGGATAAAACATAAGGCAGTGTCGGGACGAACCTTTAACGACTGTTCCAAAAAATGGATCGCCCAAAGTCCAAGCCAAGCAGTAGCAAAGGCTCCCCCTAAAATCGCTACTTGAGTTTGCCAATCTGCTGGAAAAGATCCCCCAAAAACCGCTAAAGCGATCACACCTAAAATAATTCCTGGATAGGCAGCATGTGACAATGCTTCCCCTACTAAAGATTGCCTTCTAAGAAATACCAAAACTCCAACTAAACCAGCCGCACTGCACATTAGCATAGAACCTATTGTTGGGGCTCTCAAAACAGGATCGGTAAAATACTTGAATAAGTCCCATCCCATCAGGACATCCCGGTCGTTTTAGATTGTGAGATTTTTAAGACTTCATCCAACAGTGCAAAGCTCTTGCCATAGCACATATTTAATGTTTCTGCAGTAAATGCCTCTTTTGTAGGGCCACAAGAGACCAAACTGATGTTTAGCAACATGACCCAATTGAATGATCTTTCCACTGTATTCAGATCATGATGCACAACAAATAAGGTTTTACCCTCTTTCACCAATTCTCGGAAAATTCCCATCAATGTATTTTCAGTAGCTAAGTCAACTCCGACAAATGGTTCATCCATAAAATAGATATCTGCTTCCTGAGCTAATGCTCTCGCAATAAATGCTCTTTGCTGCTGACCTCCAGAAAGCTGACTAATCTGCCTGGATGCATAAGCTGTCATCCCCACCATATCTATATAACGGTTCACAATCGCCCAATCTGCTGCTCGTGGACTTTTGAAAAGTCCCAATCGTCCATATCTTCCCATCATCACCAAATTTCTTACAGTGATCGGAAAATCCCAATCGACAGTTTCTTTTTGTGGAACATACGCAATCTGAGGCAAAGCTTCTTTGATAGGTTTGCCGAGGATCTCAATTCTGCCCGACAGAGGTTTCACAAGCCCTAATACGGCACGGATCAAAGTACTTTTCCCTGCACCATTAGGACCAATAATTCCCACAAGTTTTCCTACCGGCACCTGGCAAGAAACGTCCCACAATGCGGGAGTTCTGTCATAATTGACAGTAAGTTGCTTAATATCTAAAGCTATTCCAGTCTGATGCTTCATAATTATGGTTGATTAGGATTAAGGTATTTTGAGATCACTTCAGCATTGTGAGAGATCATACCAGGATAGGTATCCCCTTCAGACCCTGCTGAGCCCATACTATCTGCATATAAAGGTTCATTGGCAATCTTCACATTTAACCCTTTTTCCCTGCTTGCAGATACAATTTTACGCAAAGAGTCTTTGCTCACTGTCGTTTCAGGAAACATCACTTCGATATGGTATTTTTCCAAGTGATCGATAATTTTTTGAATGTCCGCAACACTTAGCTGACTTTCCGGAGCAAGACCCTCAGGAGCTTCAAATCTATCATGCCAAGTTCCTTCCTGCAATTCTTTATCTGTCGCTAAGTAAGCTTTGGAAAAATAATTAAATGCATCGTGACTTGTAACTAAATATCTTTTTTCAGGGGGAATCGATTGCAGCTTCTGCCGTATTGCTTGATGTGTTTTCATAAGAGTTGCACTTAACTCTGCAGCATTCTTCATATAATAATCTTTGTGGGCCGGATCTTTCTCCGCTAATTTCTCAGCAATGAAAGGAATTCCCTCCACCCACATAGAGATATCCATCCAGATGTGAGGATCCAATTGACCTCTAAAATACAACTGTTTCTCAGGATATTTCGACATAATTTTATTACCCACAGGGACAGCCTTTGGACTATTTTCTAAAGCCTCTTTTAAACTAGGTCCATGTTCAAGCCCCAGTCCATTTGAAAAAATAATGTCCGCAGCAGCAATTTTTTCATCGTCCCCTTTGACAAGTTGATAGGAATGTGGATCCAAATCTGCTTGAATCAATGTGATTCCATCTACATACTCTCCGCCAATTCCAACAGCTAAATCATTCAACATTGCAACAGTAGACAAAACTTTCATCTTTCCATTGGGCGTCATCCAATTTTTTGTCTCTTCCCTTCGCCCACTTTCACCACAGCTTGCTAAGACAATCAGCAATAAGATTCCTGCAATTATGCCCTTCATTTCACACCCATCTCTCTTAACATGCTATAGTTATAAATCCCTGCTGAACAACCAGAAGTAAATTCTATTCGCAAGGCATATCTTCCAACACTGACAACTCCCTTTGCGCCTACATTTTGCTGAACTCTACCATTTCCCTCACATGCCGCACAGGGACAAAGTTTTTGTATATCGCTCAAAAGATAAACAGACTTCTTTCCATCGCCCCATTCCACTTCCAGTTGGGAAGGACCTTTCAAACTTGCTATCTTCAATTCTAGTTCTTCTTTTCGAACTTCCTTAACACGTTCTACAACATTATCTGCAATAGTTAAAAAAGCGTGAACAGAGGGAACTTTGGAAAGATCACCACGATCAAAAATAGAAGAGCCCGTATCCCCACATGTACATAATATAGGATCGATTGGGATTTCTCCTAATAACGGAAGAGTTTTCTCATGTGCTAACCTTGCACCGCCTCCCTGCCCAAAAAGATAGTTCTTTCTTCCTTCAGATTCAAAATAGCTCATATTTTCAACAATCCCCAAAACTGGCACTTTTACCGCCTCAAAAAGATGGACCGCTTTCCGCACATCCAATAAAGCTACTTCTTGCGGAGTAGTCACCATGACCGCACCGGTTAGTGGCATTTTTTGGCTTAAAGTTAACTGCACATCTCCTGTTCCCGGTGGAAAATCGACAAGTAGAAAATCGAGTTCACCCCATGACATATTTGTAATAAACCGCGCAATCAGTGCATTTGCAATCGGCGCCCTTACTGCCGTGGCTTCACCCTCTTTTCTAAAATAAGCCATGGAGACCATTTTAATCCCTTTACAATCGGCTGGAAAGTAGATTTCTCCTTTTTTTGTCGGCAAAGCGCTTTCTGGCAGCATTTTTCTCATGGAAGGACCATAAATGTCCGCGTCCAAAACCCCTACTCGATAACCTTTCCTCTGCAACGCCAATGCCAAATTAACAGTGACTGTCGATTTGCCCACACCTCCTTTGCCTGCTGCCACTCCAATAATGGAATGAATTTTTTTAAAAGGAGAATCTTGCTCAGGTTTGTATAAATTGATCGGCATAGAAATCCTAGTAAGATTGAAGCACTATGGTAACAAGAAGACTGAATTCAGAATACAAAAAGAATACTGAAGTTAGAACGCAGAATATAGAAGTCAGAAGATAGATGTCGGAAGTCGCGAGTTAGAAGTCGGAATTCAAAGAATTATTTAATACTCTAGATCAACTAAGGCATAATACTCATAATTCATAAATTATACTGTCTTCTGAATTCTGTCTTCTGACTTCAAAATTAAAACTCTTCTTGCATAAAATTGGCAATTTTTTTAAATTGCCATAAATAAATAATGAGAAAGGACCAAACCCTCTCATTTATAAATAGCTGCCCTAATACGTAAAAGGTTGGCTAAGAGAGACATTCTCAATAATGTCGTATGAACTATATCTTTTAAAGGAGAACGAAGTGAAACAAGAACTCAAACAACTCGAAGATTTAATTGCAAATGCAATGAAAAAAGTTGGCGCTTCAAAAGAAAATGATATCTGTCGCTATCTTCCTGTTGCAAAAGGCGGCTACATCCACCACTTTACAATGCAAAAGATGAAGACTGAACAGCCAAAAGAATTACAAACATTAATTAATAAATATATTATTAATGCCGGTTCTCCTTCAAAAGTTACACCTAAACAACGCGCTCCAAGAGGATCACGTAAACGCCACCAGCAACAGCACCTCTCAAAACAAGATTTAGATCTCCTTCTCTCTCTTGCTCGCCAAGCTGGAAACAAAGAGATGATCCGTAAATTAACTCCAAAAAAAGATTTGCGTACTGTTAAAAGAGAATTGATCGCTTCTATTAAGCATGGCAATGCGGATGAAGACCTCTGGGATACATACGTTGAACTGATCAACCACCAACACCACCAAGCTCAGCACCTTCAAACTCATGGTCACGGACACAACCACCAACAGCATTATTCAGCACCATCGAATCCTTTCCACCCAGTTGGAGCTAATTTCTAATTAGAGGGAAATCTTACTAAAGCCGTTAAGTTCTAATTATGTACTTAACGGCTTTTATATGTTTGCAAGTCTTTTTTTCAAAAATTGAGCTTGCCTTTTTTATACTAAGGTACTATGATTATAGTTCTTTCTTGGGATTTAATTCCCAAAACAGTTTTATTGGTTAACTAAAACGAGGTATTTATGTCTCAAACAACTCAGCCGGAATTCGGTCGATTAAGATCGATTTTTTGGCCCGTGCATATGCATGAGCTTAAGAAACTCTTGCCTATGTTCTTGATATTCTTCTGTATTTCATTTAACTACACAGTCCTTCGCGACACAAAAGATACTCTTATCGTCACTTCATCGGGCGCTGAAACAATTCCCTGGTTGAAAGTGTACGGAGTACTTCCAGCAGCTATTTTATTCATGATCGTTTACGCAAAGTTGAGCAACATGCTCTCGAAAGAGAACTTGTTCTACGTAACGATTGTTCCGTTCCTAATATTCTTTACCGCTTTTGCGTTTGTTCTTTATCCTAACCGCGAAGCGTTACACCCAACAACATCTGCAACCTTTATCCAATCCTTCCTTCCAGAAGGAGCAGCTGGATTGATAGCTTGCTATAAGAACTGGACATACTCCTTATTCTATATTCTTTCTGAGCTCTGGGGTAGCGTTGTGTTGTCCCTCTTGTTCTGGGGATTTGCAAACGATATTACACGTGTAACAGAAGCTAAACGTTTCTATACATTGTTCGGTATCTGGGCGAACGTCGCATTGATGTTCTCAGGTCCAGCGATTGTTTATGCTTCCGACATCCGTGCTACATTGCCACCAGATGTTGATGCATGGCAAGTTTCGTTGAACTACTTGATCAGCATGTTTGCTGTAGCAACTATCACAATTATCGGTGCATACTACTACATGAACAGAAAAGTATTGACCGATCCACGCTACTTCGACCAAAACGAAGAGAAGAAACTTAAAAAGTCTAAGCCAAAGCTCAGCATCATGGAAAGCTTTGCGTTCCTTATGAAGTCAAAGTACATTCTTTGCTTGGCGATTTTGGTTATTGCATACGGTATCTCCATCAACCTCGTTGAAGTAACATGGAAGAGCCAGTTAAAACTTCAGTACCCAAATCCGAACGATTACAGCACCTTCATGGGTAAATTCTCATTCTTCACCGGTTTAATCACAATTTTCATGCTCTTCTTGGGCGGTGTGATCATCCGTAAGAAAGGATGGGGCTTTGCTGCGATGGTAACGCCTGTTATCCTATTGCTTACCGGCGCAGGATTCTTCTCCTTCATTATGTTCCGCGACCAGTTGACTGGTTTCGTTGCAATGATGGGAACAACTCCATTGATGCTCGCAGTTATCTTCGGTGCTGCTCAAAACATTATGAGTAAATCCACGAAGTACTCCTTGTTCGATCCTACTAAAGAGATGGCTTACATCCCATTAGATCCAGAGTCGAAAGTTAAAGGTAAAGCTGCGATTGACGTCGTAGGTGCCCGTCTTGGTAAATCTGGCGGATCGTTTGTTCAGCAAGGTCTTCTCATCGCGTTTGGTTCGCTCGCTGCGATCACACCGTACGTCGCTGGTATCTTGTTGTTGATCATCGTTGGGTGGATCATCGCTGTGAGCGCGTTGAGCAAGCAGTTCAATGCATTGACTGGCGAGAAGAAAGACTCCCAAGATGCTGCAAAGCCTGCTACACCAGCAGCTAACGCAACAGCAAAAACTGCAGAATCTGCAGCTAGCTAAACGTTAATTTTTAAATTGACGTCAGCTCCGAAAGCCGGGCCGTGCGGGCAACCGCACTGGCCCGGCTTTTTTTTTTGCGGACACAGCGGACAAAGTGGACAAAGTGGACGTTTCTACACAAGCATCGAAGCGATTGCCGAAGGCCCTGGAATGCGGTAGCTCCCTCCGGTCGCCACCGCATTCCAGGGCCTTCGGCAATCGCTTCAAAGCTTCCCTGGTAATGTCCGCTATGTCCGCTACGTCCGCTTTGTACGCTACGTCCGCTCTGTCGCTTTGTCCTTTGTACACTCATTATTTTAATTCCACAAAAACTTTACCAAGCACAAGCATAGGCACTCACGCAGGTCGAAGATGAGTGGGGCACAATTCTTTCTCCTAGACAGAATCGCCTGGAATCTGTTATGTTTTTTTCTTATCTTATATCCCACCAAGCGGAGAAAAGTGCGCCATGGAAAAACCAAAACGTTGGCAATTTTATGTGATTTTAACGGTGATATTGCTCACCCTGTACAATATTTTTCCTACCCTTCTTTGGTACAGTAAACCACTGAACAAACCCATTGATAGTGAACAAGCTCAAGGGATTTCAAAGGAAATTATTGCTAGAGTTGATAGCTTGGAGCCCCAAGCAACAGCATGGCTAGAATCTTTTGCAAACTTACTGGACCTAAAGCCAGCTTCAATCCAGCTTAGGGATGACGATCCACGCCTTATTGAAGTTTCCTTTAACAATGCAAAAGATGCAGAGGTTTTCCGCCGCTTTCTTCCTCGCGCAGGCGCGATGATCCCCTTCCTTCCCTCTCAATTGGAACTTTATGCAGGGACAAATACTGACCCCAATAAAGTGCTTGTAGCGCGTCAGATCGGAGTCCATCTCCATGACAACGACTCACAAACACTTTTCCACTACGTTCCAAAGCTTTCGGATGGAAAGATTACTCCAGAATATCGCAACATTGTCTACGACCGCGTCACACAAATCGGAACAGTTCTGGGTGGAACATCCCAGTACGGGAAACAAACGGAAGCGGTATTAAAATCTCCAGATGCAAAAACTGACGATATCGCAGTGGCAATCGCAAAAGAGATTGTAGATGTAGACCAATCTCTTTCAGCTACTAATCCAGCCGCAGCAAAAAGAGTATTCGCAAGCTTTGCCCAAGTGGACAAAACCGATCCAGCACTTATTCAAAAGCTGACGACCGCTCTCGAAGGAACTAAAACGCGTCTAGCAGCAGAAAAAGATAGAATTGTCGCTGATCAGAAAAAAGCTTCTGAAAAAAATCTATCGCCAGATCCAGCGCTTCAGCAAAAAGCTTTTGCTACAAATACAAATTTACAAGCTGTTGAAAAGGCGCTCGCTGTCTTGAAAAAATCTGAAGCCGATTTTAAAGCTGCTAAAACCCCTCTTACGGCAAATGATATCCGCTCTACCCTAGCAGCTTCTGAAAAAACAAAAGAGGCGCAAGACGGAGTGCAAACCCTTTCACTGCAAGGACGCAATCCTTACATTGAATCTATAGTGATTGATTGGGATGCC
Organism: Parachlamydiaceae bacterium; assembly: GCA_039806825.1. GTDB lineage: Bacteria > Chlamydiota > Chlamydiia > Chlamydiales > Parachlamydiaceae > JBDHQB01. The sequence continues at coordinate 54,941 of JBDHQB010000012.1, forward strand.
GACACCCTGACATTTAAGCTTTATAAAGATATCAAAGATATCCGTGAAAAGAAGGCTAATTCTGAGACTGCTGCTTACACAAAAGAAAAAGTCTCACAGATGGTCATCAATGAAATCGCAAGGGCTTCTCAGCAAACTGATGAAGGTATCGTGCCACAAGATGATCAGTTTGGCATCAACCTAAACCAGCTTTCCAATAGCACCGGCTTTTTGGTCATGGACCTAAAATTCCTTGCTGAAAAACAATCTCAGCAATTGACCAATCAGCTTCTCACAGCATGGACGCCACAGAACCGCGATCTCGCGCATGATGTCTATCCTGTCAGAGAATATAATGCATATACTAAAGAAAAGCCTGAAGAGCAACGTCTAGGATTAGTTGTATACGCCCCTTCCATGCAAAACCAGGAACCTCCTGAAGGCTTCCATATGGGCTCCTTGTATGTAATCGCACGCGGCATTGAACCCATTCTACAAAAATATCAATCGATTCCAAACGATCCAAGCAGCAAGGCCCTTTCAGAAGATTTTGCTCGATTGAGAGAAATCCTCCAATCCAACGGATTTATCGGCTACCCAGGCTCCGCATTTGGCATCGCTCCTGAATATGCGAAAGATTTTATTTTCGAGCTCGAAGATTACTATGGAATGCTTGTCAAAGCTACACGCGAAGACTTTGATGTACGTGGCAGCAAGAGACAAGCTGTTCTTCCATTGACTGATCTTGAGCAAAGGATCATAACCGTCAATAAAATTGAAGATCACATTCAGGAAGATCTGTTGAAATGGAAAGAGGAATATCAAACATCACAAGTGGATATTAACGCTGCGAACCACTACCTAGTTCCTGCTCCAACAGAGAACGCTTATTGGGCCAACTTAAAACTTAGCGCACGTAAATTTTTCCGTGGCGACGAAAGAAGAGTCCTCAAATGGGGCTTGGATCTTTCCGGTGGTAAAACTGTACGTATCGGCCTTCGCGATCAGAACAACCAAAAAGTGACGAATCCAGAAGACTTAAGACAAGCGGTTAATGAGCTCTACACGCGTATCAATAAGATGGGTGTATCTGAGCGTACGATCCGTATTGAAAACGAAAACATCATCCTCGAATTTCCAGGCTCACAAGCTCTTTCTGCAAGCGAGCTCGTGAAAGCTTCTGCGATGTATTTCTATGTCGTTAACGAAAAATTCAATCTTGAAAATTCAACCCTTCGCGAACCTGTTAACACCTTCTTGCAAGAAGTTTGGAACGAAGCGATCGTGACAAACCGCAAAACTCTTGAAGATGTAAACTTAATCGCTTGGGAACATTTGGGAGGAAACCTGACTTCAGAAGGTGAACCTTTTCCACGTAGCGAAGCAGCTCGCACATTGTACGAGAGTGGCCTCAGGCTCGCCAATCCAAAAACTGCGAAAAGCTCAAATGCTTTTGACGATACACTTTCATCGATCGGCATTTTGCGAGGAGAAGATTTCTCTGAATGGGACAATCAGTCTCATCCTTTGATGGTGCTCTTCCACAACTATGCGTTGGAAGGTGCTAGCTTAAACAACGTCCATGTAGGCTACGATCCAACAGATGGTAACGTCCTTTCATTTGGAGTAAAAAGATCCTATGAAGGTGCACAAGCCCGTTCAGGAAGCCCAAGAGACGACTTTTATACTTGGACATCCAACTTTGCTGAAGACCGCATTGCTGGTACACCTAAAGAATCTTATTCAAAAGGTCGTGGCTGGAGAATGGCTGTCGTACTCAACGGCAAGATCATCAGCAAGCCCAACCTTCGCTCTGCATTAAGCGATGGAGCTACCATTAGCGGACGCTTTACCCAACGTGAGATCAATCAGCTCGCTGCTGACCTCAAAGCAGGATCGTTGACATTTACTCCTGTGATCCTTTCCGAGCAAAACGTCAGCCCACAATTAGGTGCTGAAGAAAGACACAGTGGTATCCTAGCTTCGATCATTTCAGTTGTGTTGGTTGTTGTAGCTATGATTGGATATTACCGGTTCGCTGGATTAGTGGCATCGGTAGCGGTGTTATTCAACATCCTCATTATTTGGGGCGTATTGCAAAACCTCGACGCAGCTGTCTCACTGCCTGTTATTGCGGGTATTGTGTTAACTATCGGTATGGCAGTCGATGCTAACGTACTCGTCTTTGAAAGGGTACGTGAGGAATTCAAGCTCACCGGCAGAATTGCTTCATCCATTGCAGCGGGTTACCGCAAAGCGTTTAGCGCGATTGTAGATTCCAACATTACCACAATCATTGCAGCAATCATCCTGATCCAATTTGATTCAGGACCTATTAAAGGGTTTGCTGTCTCCTTGATCATCGGTATTGTGTCCTCCATGTTTACATCCCTCTTCATGACACGTTATTTCTTTGCACGTTGGGTCCAAGATCCAAAACATAAGAATTTAACGATGATGGAATGGATTGGAAAAACACATTATGACTTCTTAGCTCAAACGAAGAAAGCTGTTGCTCTTTCATTGATTGTGATGGCTGCTGGACTTGCCCTCTTCTACTCACAGCGCCATTCAATCCTTGGTATGGACTTCACTGGTGGTTACTCGCTAAATGTTGAGTTGGAACAGCAGCCAGAAGACAATTACCGTGTAAGAGCTTTGGATGCCTTCTTAGCAAATGGTGCATCGTTCAATGATGTTGAAGTGCGTGAATTGACCCATCCAAACCAATTGCGTATTCAGTTAGGCATGGGAATGGAACAACCCAACCATCCGTTCTATCAATTACCTGAAGAACTAAATGGTAAGTTCACATACGAGTATCAAAGAAACCCACGCATTGATTGGGTAATGAATGTATTGAAGAAAGCCAACTTAGTTGTAAAACCTACTGAAATGCAAGATTTGCAAAACAGTTGGACAACGATGAGCGGACAACTTTCAGATACAATGCGTAACAACGCGATCATTGCTCTTATCGTCGCAATGCTATCAATCCTGATCTATATCACTGTCAGGTTCGAATTTAAATATGCATTGGGTGCGGTGGTTGGACTTATCCATGACGTTCTAATCACACTAGGTATCATGGCATTCTTCCACTGGATAGGTTACCCTGTTCAACTGGATCTCCAAGTTATCGGTGCGATTATGACCATCATCGGTTACTCATTGAATGACACGATCATTGTATTTGACAGGATCCGTGAAGAAGTGAAGACAATGCGCAAGGCTTCCTTCCCAGAAGTGATCAACCATGCATTGAATGTCACCCTAAGCAGAACCCTGATGACTTCAGGAACAACAATGTTAGTACTGTTAGCATTGGTATTCTTTGGCGGTCAATCGATCTTCGGATTCTCATTAGTCATGCTCATTGGGGTCATTGTTGGAACGCTGTCATCGCTGTTCATTGCTTCACCAGTAATGCTTTACTTCCACAATAGAGAAGTAGAGTCCGAAGCAAGAGAAGCTGCAGCTCACAGATCTTGAGAATGAAAGACTAGAAGACAGAAGTCAGAATTCAGAAGCACTATGAAAGCTTCTGACTTCTGATTTCTGACTTCTCTCATTGTCAAAATAAATCCTTGACATTGTGTGCTCAAAGCCTAATATTTAACATAACTGGATTGTACCGGAAACTGTTGTTGGAACTTGAATAAATTGGACACAAAAACGCAGGTGGAGCGACTCAATGCTATCTTCTTCCCAGTCTGCTGAAGACCCTATATGGGTTTATCCTAAGCAAGATGCCGAACTGAAAGATCGCATCATTAAAGAATTTAACATCCATCCAGTTACAGCTCAGATTCTTGTATCTAGAGGATTTACATCCTTAGAAGATATACACAACTATCTCTATGCCAAATTGCCTGATCTGCATGACCCATTTCTTTTGGCAGAAATGCCACAAGCTGTCGACCGTGTCATCCAAGCATTACAAAAGAACGAAAACATTTTGATCTATGGGGATAACGATGTCGATGGAATGACAGGTACCGCATTGTTGACTGAATTTCTCCGTTTCATTGGAGCAAACGTCTTCTTTTATGTTTCGAATCGAGGAATGCGTCGCCAAAGCTTAATTGTTGAAGCTTTGGAATATGCATTAAAAAATCAATGTAAACTCCTCATCACTGTCGATTGCGGGATCACTGCAGCTGCAGAAATTGCACAGGTCGTTGAAAAAAATGTCGATGTCATCATCACCGACCACCACGAACCCACGGATAAAATCCCCCACTGTATTGCAACCCTCAATCCAAAGTTGCTTAACAACCCTTACCCTAACCGAGACCTAACAGGTGTGGGTGTCGCATTTAAACTTGCTCATGCCATTACAAATCAGCTGATCGCCGAGGGAAAAATTCCACCTAAAAAAGTAGACTTAAAGCGATATCTCGACTTAGTTGCATTGGGAACTATATCTGATATGGGATCTCTGCTGGGTGAAAACAGAATATTAGTCGGCTATGGACTTAAGCAGCTACGAAAAACAAAGCGTGTTGGCCTTCTGACCCTCATCAATATTTCTGATGTAGACCTAAATGATCTTTCGACCTACGCAATCGCATCGAAAATTGCTCCACGTTTGAACAGTCTTGGAAGGATCGATGACCCTCAAAAAGGGGTCGAGATGCTTCTACTTCGAAATGTGTCTCAAGCCGAGAAAATGGCTATTGAGCTCGATCTCAATAACATGGAAAGACAGAAGATTGAGAAAACGATGGTTGTCGATGTTGAAAACAACATCAGCTTTAATCCCGAATTGCTGACACATAAAGCAATTGTGATGGATTCAGATAAATGGCATCCAGGGATCATTGCTATTCTTTCTACAAGAGTATCTAAGCACTACAACCGTCCAACAGCCATGATAGCGATCGAAGGAGAAACTGCAAAAGGATCTCTGAGATCAATCCCTGAATTTCCGTTACTCGATCTATTGAAAGAGTGTTCTGACATTCTTTTAAATTTTGGAGGCCACGATTTCGCTGCTGGAATGACAATGAAGAAGGAATACATTCCGGAGTTTAAAAAGCGTTTTATTGCAGCAGCAGATAAGTTTTTATCTGAAAAAGATGTACTTCCAAAGTTGCAATTGGATAGTGATGTCAATTTTCAGGATATGACATTTGACTTTATGGAATCGATCCGTCTTCTAGAACCTTTTGGAAACGAGAATCCACCACCCATCCTTTACACAGATGCAGTACAAGCATTCCCTCCAAAAGTCATTGGTAAAACCCATCTCAAATTGCATCTGGAACAAGATGAGCGTATTCTTGAAGGAATCGCCTTTGGCCGCGGTGCCTTGGCCCCCCAACTTCGCCGCAAAGGTTTAAAACTGCGCGTCGCCCTCACTCCACAAATCAACAACTTTCTAGGCCCTAGCATCCAATTCGTCATCCGCGCCCTCAAAATCCTTTAGCGCATGAATAACCATCCAGTAATGAAGAATCTTCAACAACGGAAATGCAAACCCTCAAACGGCTGACAGGCTCAAGTTACTTAACCCAGAGCTCTACCAAGTAGAAAAAGCAATGAAACTAGGCTGGAGAGACGTTGTTAACTATCTCACTACAAGATTGCCTTAGAAATAAAAAGATGATTCATAAATCTTTTTAAGTTTCTAATTTAAAGTTAAATTGAATTTATTAAGATAAAATTGAATTAGAATTGTGATATTTCTTTTCGAGTGCTATATTTTTCACCTATGAGCAATGAACCTTTTACTGGAACAGTTTCGACTTTAGCGTTTGGTGGCAGTGGAATCATTAAAGATGAAGGTCTTGCCATCTTTTGCCCTTTTGCAATTCCTGGAGAAAAAGTTAAGGGGATTATCACTGAACGCAAAAAAAATTATGCGATCGGGAATCTAACAGAAGTTATTGAACCTTCAAATCTTAGAATTAAGCCGCGCTGTCCCTATTTTGGCGTCTGTGGAGGATGTCAGCTTCAACATATGCCTATGGACGCTCAATTGGAGTGGAAAAGGACCTGGGTTAAGGAGGCATTGGAGAGGATTGGAGGTTTTGAGGGGGTGGAAGTTTCACCTGTTAGCCCCTCCAAACCCTGGGCATATCGTCGTCGGGTTAATCTTACACTAATGTCTTATGGCCAGCATTTTAGGGCTGGTTATATTGCTCAGGATGGACGAAGTTTCTTAGAAACTGAGGTTTGCCCCATTTTCGTTGAAGAAAATAGCCCTATTTTACGAGTTGTCCAAGAGATTGCCCGTGAACTAGACTCCCCTGGACGAGAAAAAGGCAAAGTTTCCATTTTGAAGCTTGAAAATGAGCAATTTATACTGGAATTTCACTTTAAAAAATTCCCTTCTAATGCAGAAGCACTATTAAAAGGAGCATTAGGAGCACAAAATAGCCCCATTTCAGGGATATTATGCCGTGCACCGGGAAAAACCCTAAAATTAGGTAAATTGTCCCAAATTATGGAATTTGAAGGATTTGAGATAACCTACTCAAGTAATGCTTTTGTTCAGGTAAATCCGAGTCAAAGTGAAGCTATCTATAGGGAATTGTATGATTTTGTCAAAAATACCCAGTTTTCTAATGTTTTAGACCTTTATAGTGGAATTGGAATAACTTCCTTATTACTAAGCAAATATGTGCAGAATATCACCTCTATAGAGTTAGATCCCGAGGCTGTAAAGCTAGCAAAGCTTAATTGTAGAATTAACCAAGTAAAAAACATAAAATGCATTGAAGGAAGTGTTGAAGATCAGATACCTGAAACTGAGGAATTTGATGCAGTTTTGTTAAATCCCCCTAGAGAGGGTGCTGGGATTAAAATTATGGAGCAAATTGCGCTGTTAAAGCCCAAGGAGATAGTGTACATCTCTTGCATGCCTTCAACTTTGGCTCGAGATTTAAAAGTTTTGAGGGAGCAAGGCTATCAGATTAAGGACTGTAAGTCCTTTGACATGTTTCCACAAACGACTCATGTTGAGACATTTGTAAGATTAAGTCTTACCTAAAATTTGTGCCTTAATGGACGGACCCAGTGGACAAAATGAACATAGTGGACTAAGTGGACAGCAATGTTTCTGTCTGTCCACTTAGTCCACTATGTCCATTTCGTCCACTGGATCCGTCCATTAATGGCACGGGCTTCTCTATTAAGCACTCTTACGTCTAGAACGTTTTTTGAGATGCTTCTCGCGATACTCGTTCACGTCTTGCTCATGAATCACCCAAGCAGCTCCTTTACGGTGAGCTTTCAATTTACCAGAACGTGTAGCGTAGTAAATCTTCTGAGGTGGAACTTTCAACATACGTGCAACTTGATTCACGGAGTAGTGACCTTTCATACAATCAAAGATCAATTCGCCATTGTGGACAGAACGTGCACGAGAATACTTATGCTTACGGTATTCAGCCAAATCATCTAAATGAATGGACCAACGGGTGCTTTCTTTACGAGCTTTAAGTTTATTCAACTTAATAGCCACATAAATCGCCTGTCTAGTCACTCGGTTTAAACGGGCTGCTTCCGCGATGGAGACGAGTTTGTTTTCCTCAGTCATCGGGGGTTGTACCACCACCGGGTTTGTTTCTTCGGACTGTAGCATTTTAGAACCTCCTTAAAATGCATTATTTTTATTAATAACTTTTCTTTTAATCTAACTAACTTTTATTAAGTCTTAGCGCTTATATTTAACTTAAATCATATATTATAGTAAAAAAAACAAATACAAACAAGCGTAATTTTTAGTTTTTTATAGATTCTTAATATTAAAAAACAAAATATTCAATTTTTAAGGTGATCTAAATCAAATTTCAACTTTTTTAGAATTGCCTAAAACGGCTTGAGAGAATAATATAGACTATTACGAGTGGTACTTTCAATTTCAACTTCACGCGAGGCTCCTGATGCTACGGTATTTATCTACCTTAATATTATTTATTTGCGCCCCCCTCTTAATTGAAGCCAAAGTGCCCGATCTAACCCCCAGGGATGTAAATCAGATAATGGGGGAGATTATGAAGGCCCATGCTTCCCAGAAGCAGGTCAACGCCGTTCTTATCAAAAGAATTTTGCAAAATTACATTGAAAACTTAGATCCGACAAAAACCTATTTCATTGAGCCAGACATCCACCAATGGATAGACCCCACCGATGACCAAGTAGCTGTCATTCTTAACGAATACCAAGCAGGTAATTTTAACACTTTTGAAGAGATAGAAAACGTTTTAATTAAAGCGATTTATCGTCGCCGCCAGCTTGAAGAACAAATCTCATTAAATGACTTGCCTACGAAAGTTAAGCCTGAAGAATTTCGTAAAATGGTTTGGACCAATAATGAAGAGGAATTATTGACACGTTTGAAAAGGATTAAAGCCCTTCAAATGGAGGCCGCTTCCAAGCTTACTCCGGATGTCAAAGAGAAGTCGTTGCAAAGGATTGCAAAAAGGCAGGCAAAATTTGAAGAGGATGTGCTGACGACTGATCCCAAAAAAAGGGAAGGATTTATTCTAAATGAGGTCCTAAAAGCCTCTGCTTCTGCTTTAGATACCCATACATCTTACTTTACTCCCGAAGAAGCTACCCAGTTTGTTATTAACGTCCAGCAAAGGCTATTTGGTATCGGCGCACAGCTCAGAGACGATATCAACGGATTTACTGTCATAAAAGTGATTGAGGGAGGTCCGGCAGCAAAATCCAAAGAACTTAAGGCCAAAGATCGAATCATTGCGGTCAATGGAGAACCGGTTGTAGGGATGGATATTGTTGATGCTGTTGAACTAATCCGTGGCGAAAAGAATACTCCAGTCAAGCTTACAATCATCCGCACAGACCCCGAAGATGAGAACAAAAAGGAAGATAAACTAGACATCACGATAATGCGTGATGAGGTTGTCTTAAAAGAAACCCGTTATGAATCGAACTATGAACCGTATGGAGACGGAGGTATTGCGTATTTAAAACTTTATTCTTTTTACCAAGACCCAGACAGTTCCTCTGCTGAGGATTTGGAAAAAGCTTTGAAGGAACTTCGTAAAAACTACAACATTAAAGGGGTTATTTTAGACCTGAGGGATAACTCGGGAGGAATGTTGACCCAAGCTGTAACTGTGACGGGGTTATTCATTACAAAAGGGGTTGTGGTATCTATTAAGGATGATGCTGGAAAAATCCAACATCTAAGGGCCATTGAAGACAATCAGGTGTGGGATGGGCCTTTAATGGTATTGATCAACCGTGCCAGCGCTTCTGCTTCTGAAATTGTGGCTCAGACGTTACAAGATTATGGTAGAGCTATTATTGTGGGGGATGATCACTCTTTTGGAAAAGGGACTTTCCAAACTTTCACTTTGAATACAGCAGCTACCGCAAGTGTAAATCCCCATGGAGAATATAAGGTAACCCGAGGCAAATACTATACCGTTTCTGGGCATACGCCTCAGTTGACGGGGGTAATATCTGACATTTCGATCCCAGGTTATTTATCTGAAACAGAGATCGGAGAGAAATTCGGTAAATATCCTTTGGACAATGATACAATCCCAGATAGTTTTGACGATGATTTAGGGGATGTTCCATTTTATCAAAGAGACAAGATACGTGCGCTCTATAAATTTAACTTACAGCCCAAAGTGGACACCTATGCGGTCTATCTCCCCTTGTTAAAGAGCAACTCCGAGCTCAGGATGAAGAATAACAAGGCTTACCAAGAGTTCATAAAAGAGCTGAAAAAGCTGAACACAACACAAGACGAAGAACCCCCAACAGATGTTGTACAGTTCGACTTCCAGCTGAATGAGACCTATAACATCATGCGGGACTTATTGTACTTAATGCCCCGCGATTAAATTAGCAAACAAAGCGGACACAGCGGACACGGCAGACAAGCGGACGCCCCCGCGGAGCGCTTGGAATGCGGTGGCGAAACGAAGTGGAGCTACCGCCGTTGCCCTGACCGCATACAGCGTTTTTATTTTTAAAAACCATAACTTAACGCTTTATTCTATAGATTTTTTTTAGCGGTCAGGGCAACGGCGGTAGCTCCACTTCGTTCCGCCACCGCATTCCAAGCGCTTCGCGGAGGGCATCCGCTGTGTCCGCTTTGTTCTACTTCGTCCGCTGTGTCCGCTTTGTCTGCGTGAACGGGGGTCTTGAATTTTAAGTCTGCATAGCTCACAATATTACCTTATTAAAACAAAGGAATTGGTACCATGTCGGTTCGTGTTCGCATTGCCCCATCCCCTACTGGCGATCCTCACGTTGGAACAGCCTATATGGCTTTATTCAACTTAATTTTTGCAAAACATAATAATGGCAAATTTATTTTGCGCATCGAAGATACAGACCGTACACGTAGTCGTCCTGAATATGAAGAAAATATTTACAAGGCCCTCCATTGGTGCGGAATTCAATGGGATGAAGGACCAGATATCGGCGGCCCCTTCGGCCCCTACCGTCAATCAGAACGTTTTGGAATTTATAAGCAATACGCAGAAGACCTCGTAAAAAATGGCAAAGCTTATAAATGCTTCTGCACTTCAAAAGAATTGGATGAAATGCGTGAACTCGCCTCAAAGACCGGCGGTAAACAAGGTTACGACCGTCGCTGCAGAAATTTAAGCGCCGGGGAAATCGCAGCAAGGGAAGCTCATGGGGACCCTTATGTGATCCGCTTAAAGGTTCCTTTGACCGGTGAATGTGTCTACGAAGATCAAATCAAAGGGCGAATCACTTTTCCATGGGCAGATGTCGATGATCAAGTTTTGTTGAAGTCGGATGGGTTTCCCACATACCATCTTGCAAACGTTGTTGACGATCATCTCATGGAAATCACTCATGTTATCCGTGGTGATGAATGGATGAGTTCTACTCCAAAACACGTCTTGCTTTATGAGGTGTTTGGATGGAAGGCTCCTGTTTTCATGCACATGCCACTGCTTTTAGGAAAAGATGGGAAAAAGCTTTCGAAACGTCGCAATCCCACATCGATCTTCTACTACCGTGACAGTGGTTATTTGCCGGAAGCCTTCTTGAACTTCCTAACCTTGATGGGTTACAGCATGACAGGCGATCGCGAAATCTATCCCCTCGAGGATGTTATTCAAGAATTCGACCCAAAACGAATTGGTGTTTCTGGAGCTGTATTCGATATCCAAAAATTGGATTGGATCAATCAGCAATACCTTATCAAAAACATTCCTCAAGACAAATTGTGGGACCGTTTGAAGGCTTGGAGCTTCAACGATGAGTTTATGCAAAAACTGATTCCGCTCTGCCATTCAAGAATTAAAACTTTTGGCGAGTTCATGGAACTTTGCGATTTCTTCTTCATCAACCATATGTCGTATACTCCAGAACTGTTCGCTCAAAAAGGGGTTGCGCCACAACAATTGGCGTATATTCTACAAGCGATCATTTGGCATATGGATGAAAATGAGGATTGGACCGGTAATGGAATCAATCAAGCTTCAAGGAGCGTTGCAGAGATCTTTGGAGTCAACCATAAGAAAGTTGTCATGCCATTGCTTTTCGCGGCAATCATGGGTAAATTGCATGGCCCTCCATTATTTGATTCTGTGACATTATTAGGAAAAGACCGCACTCGCGTACGTCTCATGCAAAGTATCGAGATGCTGCAAGGGATTTCCAATAAACAGATGGACCAGCTTAAAAAAGCATGGGATAAAAAAGATGGAAAACATCTGATGATCCCAGTTCCAGCACAAACTTAACAAAGGATGAAAGTAGGATGGCAGAAATAGCAAACCTGGAAGCAGAAAGTATCGCATTGTTAGAAGAGTACACTTCGAAAACCGCGGTTATTTTAAATGAGGCCTATGACTGGTTCCACGAGGCTATTGCCATCATTCTTGTTGTTCTGGCCCTAAACTTCCTTTTGAATTGGATCTTAAAATATTTCATTCAGAAGTTTGATTCTCATCATAGCGTATGGAAAAAGGGATTTGTTGAAGCTTTAGGTTTACCCCTTGCTTCATTTATTTGGATTTTCGCCAGTGTAAAAGCATTTGATCGTGTGACAGAGCATATTTTTAAGGAATCGTGGATACCTGATGTCACGGCAACTTTGGCAATCGTTGGAGTTATTTGCTTCACCTGGTTTTTATTACGTTGGAAAAAATTTGCTCGAAAAAACTTAATGCTCAGTGGAACGAACCATTTTATGTTTCAAAAAAATAAAGTGGATGTCATTGACAAGCTAGCCACTGTAGTGATTTTGTTTTTTTCCATTTTGTTCATTTTGGAATTGGCTGATCGTAGTTTGACAACTTTAATTGCATTTGGAGGAGTTGGGGGCTTAGCGATAGCTTTTGCTTCACAAGAGGTGATCTCCAACTTCTTCGGCGGATTGATGATCTACATGAACCATCCATTTTCTGTTGGAGATTGGATTGTGATTCCCGACAAAAATATTGAAGGGCATGTGGAAGAGATCGGTTGGTATATGACACGGGTAAGAACCTTTGAGAAAAGGCCTATCTACATACCTAACGCGATCTTTAATAAGTCTGTTGTGGTAAATCCAACTCGAATGAGCCATCGCCGAATTAAAGAGACTGTAGGTCTTCGCTATGAGGATATGAAAAAAGCGAAATCGATTGCAGCGGATATTTACAAATATCTTTCTTTAAATCCTAATATCGATCAAAACGAAAAAAACCAGGTAAATGTAGACAATTTTGGAGACTTCTCTGTGGACATCAATGTTGTTGCATTTACTTTGGATACAGATGGGCAAAAGTATGCTGATATTAAGCAAGATGTACTTCTCAATATAGCTGATATTGTAGCAAAGCATGGGGCTGATTTTGCTTCGCCTCCCTATTTTGAACCAAGTAAGGGTTAATGATTAAGCATTTGCCGAATATTCTTTCTGCATCACGGATATTGCTGGCATTTGCTTTTCTCAGTGACAATCCCTATTTAAGATGTGCGTCTATTTTAATCGCAATGTCCACAGATTTTTTGGACGGTTGGGTTGCCAGAAAATTTGGGAGTGTAAGCCCATTAGGAATTATCCTAGATCCTATTGCTGACAAGTTTTTTGTGATCTTTGCGTTTATTATTTTGATTTCAGAGAATGCGCTTGCACCCTTCTATGCCTTTGAGATGCTTTCAAGGGATTGGGCAATTGTTGTATTTGGATTCTACCTTTTGATGAAGGGGGAATGGGCCAATTATAAGATTAAAGCCTTTTGGTGTGGTAAAATTACCACAACTTTTCAGTTCATTGTATTGATCGCACTCGTGTTACATTATCCTGTTCCTAGCCAGTTGTACGCAATATTTGTGGTATTAGGGATTATTTCGCTGCCAGAATTGTATTACCTAAATCAGCCTGAAAAAGAGCGGACATAGTGGAAACAGTGGATCTCTCGTAGGCTTTACTCCATAAATCTCGTAGCATTTCCGTAAGGCGTGGAGTGCGGTAGCGAGCGAATGCGGAGCTACCGCCATGCGTTAAGTAACAAGCTTGCGGCAAATTGTTGCTCGCGCTCTGCGCCATGGAGTACTGTGCCAATGGCACAGTCCTTGCCGCAGGCCCTGGAATGCGGTGGCCGACCGGAGGGAGCTGCCGCCCTTGCCCTTACCGTAGGCAAAAGCTATGATCTGAAAAAGTTAAGCCTAACAGCTTGGAATGCAACAACTTTTCGTTGCGGTCAGGGCAAAGACTGTGCCATTGGGCACAGCTCCAAAGCGCAGAGCGCGAGCAACAATTTTGAAGCTACAAATTAGTTTAATAGAAATTTTAAGCTGCGAGTTAGTTTAGTAAAAACCCTATTCCCATTTTACTGTGTACTCTGTCTTGTTCTGCTTTAAGGGCTGCTGCAGCCATTTTTTTTACTTTAGCCTCTTGTAATCCACAGGCATTGCACAAAGTATTTCTGCCTCTAGGCCCTAAACGCCGCTCGGGTGTAACAGGAGTCTGACAATAATCGCACTTCCAATTATCCCACCATTTAACAATTTTATTGCTGGTATCTAAATATTCTTTGCTATTATGTTTAGTAGCATGAAAACGGCAAGGTCCTATTTCTCCACCAGGTACTGGGATAAAATATAAACCTGGAGATCTTTCTATAGGTGAACTCATTTCTTTTTCTCCTTAAATTATATTAGTTTTAAATTATAATATAAAAATTAATTATTGCAAATAAATAACAATAATTAAACTATTAGTTTTAATTTAACTTATCAACAGTGGCATGATATTGCTATTTGGGATCTTCTTTTTGACCAAAGACTGGGATATTAAAATAAGCTTGGACGGTCCATTTCCATTTGCCATTAATTTTGGCGGAGTTGAATAAGGCAAAGCCTGTCTGAATGTACATATCCGCATTGAAATACCAAGACAGGGATGCTCCTCCCCCTCCAATGATATTTTTACCCGATGCATAATCGGTTGTTATCTGAAAGAGAGGATGCTCCTTTCCATGGCAATCCTTGCGCTTCATGAAATCAAAATCAAGACCTCCCCAAAAACCTGAACGAACATGTCCAACAGCTTTTGAACCTGTGTATCCTCCAACGTAGGCCCTGGCATTCAAGCCAGGAATCGATTTGCCTAATTCTCCATGTACAACATTGTAGTTTGTAGGAAATTTTCCTTTGCGTCGAGTTCCCACGTCAAAGATCCCTATACTTGCAGATGGGGCTTTCTTGAAGAGCTTATCTTCAGAAATGCCTAACTTTGTATTGAAATAAAGAGGATCATCTTGTCCTCCCAAATAATCCACTCCAATTTCCCCTTTCAAATCCTTCCATTCCAAATATCCCAATGTGAGCCCAAAATCGGTTGGGAAAACTGTTCCATGCCCACGTCGATTAAACACAGAGAAATAGTCAATGAGCCCAATGTTCAATGTTCCATAATCTTGAACTTCGGTCGTAGCATTCGTCCAAAATAGGGAACTAGGAGTTGCGCAAAGGTGAGATATACAAAAAACAAATAGTAAAACTTTTACAAAAAATAATCTGTTCATGAATTCCATTTTGTATAATGGAATCCATAACAGATTCTTTATTCTAAATAAAGTTTAGGAAAAAGTAGACTGATGAAGCAACCTTACAGTTCCCTCTCCTTCAAAATTTATTTTGACTAAGTTGCAGAAAGGATGGGTTCCGATTTTTCAGTGGTCACAGGCTCGGGCTTAATAGCATGATCCTGGGACGCAATGAGGTCATTGAATTGTGAACCAAGACGTCTTACTGCTCCTACCCATAGAAGGATAACTCCTAAGAGAATTGCAGCCACATAGGGTGCGCTAGCGCTCAACGTGCCCATTAACATGAGAAGGCCAGTGTGAATTACAGATCCTCCAGACTTACCTAGGCGGGAACCTACCCCATCAATAGCTGCCTTACCTTTAATCTTGCACTCATGACTAAGAGGTATGTAGGCCATTTCTTTTGTTCCATCAAAGACAGAGTATTTCGCTGCCTTGCTCAAACAGTTTTGGGCGGATCCGAAGAATACAGCAATTGTCAATGGCCCTGCAGCGGTAAATGCAAGAGTATAGGGTCCTAGTTGTTCACTAAAAAGGAAGAATCCAAAGAAACCTGCACATGTCACGATCATAATCACTGGAGTAATCATCGCAGTAAAAGTCCACCCCATACGTCCTAGGAGCTTAGGCATACAAAATGCAAAAAGGGTAGAAACAATCCCGATCATAGATGTCAGATTGTTAATATAATTGTTGAAATCATTGGGGTTCGGGTAGAGGTTGCTGACTTGTGCCTTCCAAACGACTTCTACGAGGTTAATAACTAAGTTATAGGATACAACGATAATTGCAATGCAGACGAGATAGGTAGAGTTCGAAACATAGGTTAAACTTTCTTTCAAGGAAAGTTTCTTTTTCTTTCTTTTTGTGCCTTCGCTTGAGTTTGGGGTTTGATCGTGCCCGCTTAGCTCATCGTGAGTGAATACATTTGCACACATCCAGCGCAAAATAAACATTGTCAATATACCAGCAAGAATGATCACTGCCACAAGTAACTTTAAGGTATGTTCCCAATGTGTTTCGGCAGAAATGAAGGAGAATCTCATCGCTTCAGATTCAGAAAAGAAAATTGCTGCTTGTCCTGCCAAAATTGTGGCAA
Source organism: Parachlamydiaceae bacterium (assembly GCA_039806825.1). Lineage (GTDB taxonomy): Bacteria > Chlamydiota > Chlamydiia > Chlamydiales > Parachlamydiaceae > JBDHQB01. The sequence continues at coordinate 71,033 of JBDHQB010000012.1, forward strand.
GGTTCATGCACATGCTGAAAACGCTATAGAAACGTCGCGCTTGGGCGAGCTTTGTGACTTGGTTGGCCAAGCCCCAGAAAAGGACAGTCAATACAATACTACTCCACAATTCAGCCATAACGTAGAATGCTGTGAAGGTCCAGTTGCGGTACATTGCAATCAGGCCTTTGAAACCCACAGGAAGCATCAGTGCAAGCTGGTCAGCGCTTTGGTTAGGATGGAGATAATCTCGCATAGGATAAAGAATAAAAGCGAATACTCCAAAACAAGTCAAAAAGATAGTAATCAAAATACAAAATACTTTGTCGAGGCTGAATCTATTGGAGAGTTTAGCAAAAATATAGGTCAGCACAAAAGCCATGGGCAGCATAGCCCACACTTTAATAAATGGAATCACTTCTGCCCCGGAAGCGGTCACTACGAGTGCATCTTTCATATTTCGCAATACAGTGTAGTTGAAGCAGATGAGGAACAGCATGGCGAGCATGGGTAGGACTTTACGCAACTCAAAACTATGGATGGGCCAAAGGAAAGAACGTACCGTACCAAATTCGGCATCGACTCTTGTAGACATGGAATGTATTCCTAGTAAAGATTAAATTTATATCAAAATCGCTTATTCTTATCAATTAAAAAAGGGAATTCAGAAGTTGGAATCCAGAATTCAGAAGGGGTAAAAAATTAATTATACCTCTTCTAGATTCTGAATTCCGTCTTCTGAATTCTTATTTTTCTATACTGCCTGCTGATTGGGGATTGCGTTTTCTTCAGTCACAAGCACTGGGCGCAAAGGACCTTGTACTTCTGCAGGTTTCTCAGTCAGAGCTTTGAAGCGGCGACCTAATGCAAGAGTGGCAATGCTCCAGAGGGTAATGACTGTGAAGAGGCAAGCGGCAACATAGGGTGCGCTGGCTGTAATTGTTGAAAATGTCAGTAGAAGAGTTTGATGGATAACGGAGCCGCCCGACTTACCGAGCCTTGAGACCACACCGTCAATTGCAGCTTTTCCTTTGATTTTGCACTCGGCAGAGAGTGGAACGTAGGCCATCTCTTTTGTTGCATCGAATACAGAATACTTTGCTCCGCGGCTAAGGATATTCTGTGCCGAACCAAAGAATACTGCAAGGGTCAAGGGGGCAATACCGGTCAGAGCAAGAACGACATCGCTCATATTATCTTTCATGAAGAAGAATGTGAAGAAGCCGATGCTTGTTACAAATAGAATGACTGGTGTTAGCATTGCGGTAAAGGTCCATCCACATTTACGGATACAGTTACCTGAGACTAATAGTGCTGATAGAGTAGCGAGGACTCCAATGAACGCAGTGACTTGGTTCATATAGAGGTTGTAGTCTTTTGGGTTTGGATAAAGTTCTTTAACTTCATGTTTCCAAACTACCTCAACGAGGTTGATCACCATATTATAGGAGACCACAATGACCGCTATACAGATCAGATACTCAGATTTAAGAAGATAGTTGAAGCTATCTCTTAAGGAAAGTTTTCCTTTGACCTCTTTCTCCTCTTTAATTTCTGTTTGATCGTAATAAAGAGGGTCGGTCAAAACAACTTTGTTCATCCATCTGAAGAGGAACACTGTCACAACTCCTGAGAGTAGGATCAATGCGATCAACATGTTCATCGACTGCTCCCATTCGTCCCCACCTAAAAATTGTAGGTTTGGGTTATATGGGAAGCTGCAAACATAGATGGAGGCCATTCCAGCGAAGACTCCGGAGAAGTTTGCACCGATTCCGAAAAGACCATAAAAACGTTTAGCTTCGTTGATGCGGGTCACTTGGTTGGCAAATCCCCAGAATAGAACGAAAAGGACAATAGCACCCCAAAGTTCTGACATCACATAGAAACTGGAGAATGTCCAGTTGCGCACCATGGCAATAAACCCTTTGCTTCCGGTTGGGAGAACTGTTTGGAGGTAGTCTGCGAGTCCATTGAGATGGAGAGAATCTCGATTTGGGTACATAAAGAAGCTGAAAAGAGCAAAATAGCCCAGGAAAATTCCCATCATCGTATAAAAGACCGTCTCACGATTGTATTTGTTTGAGAGTCTTGTAAAGATAAAGGTCATAAGAATTGCGCCTGGGAACATCATCCATACTTTGATAAATGGGATCGCTTCGGCACCAGAGGATTTGGCTGTAACAACCAAAGCATCTTTCATGGTTCGGAGGACATTATAATCAAAGGTAATAAAGAAAAAGATGAAGAGCATGGGGATGAGCTTTTTGAGCTCATAGCGGTGAACTGGCCATAAATAGGCTTTTAGTCCACTAAACTCTGGTGTGCCTGACTTATTGTCTGACATGCAGAACCCTTAGTTGATCAAAATTCTTGATAGAAACTTTGTGTAAATGATAAAAGTATGTGGTCAAAAATGAAAAAATGAGGGCGGTGGCCCATAGGCAGGTGTGGTTGCGACAACCATCGGGGGTGTTTGAATTTGCGTTATAAAACATAACCCTCTTTCAATCGGCCTTATTTTTTAAAAACCTTTTTTAGGTTTTAACTCATTTTTTTTGAGTAGTGCCTAAATTTATACAGTATTGTGAGAATTTCCGCAATTCTTATTTCCTAGTGTAAGAAATTTTTTAAAACTTATTATACAAGTTAATATTTTTATTAAATTCGGAAATTCTATTTATTTACTTTATTCTCCTTATTTAAAGCTTCAATTCCTGGTAATGTTCCAAATTCTATATATTCTAATGAGGCTCCCCCTCCGGTAGATAAATGGGTAAATTTGTCGCCTAGTCCAGCATTTTGAATAGCTGAAACGGAGTCACCTCCTCCGACAATTCTGACAGATTTTATTTCTGATAGGGATTTTGCGATGGCGTTAGTGCCTTTGGCAAATAGAGGGATTTCGAAAACTCCAAGAGGTCCATTCCAAAGGATGGTGCGCGCCTTTTTGAGTTCATTTGTGAAGAGTTCAACAGTTTTAGGGCCTATGTCGGCGCCTTCATATCCAGATGGGATTCCTTGTTCTGCTGAGACAATTTTTGTTGTAGCTTTGTCGTCCAGCCTTTCTGTGATGACAAAATCGACTGGGAGAAGGAATGTAACTCCAAGAGTTTTGCATTCTTCCATAATTTTGTGTGCATCGTCGAGGCTTTCATCCTCGTGAATGGAATTTCCGATGCTTTTTCCCTGTGCTTTGAGAAATGTGTAGGCCATTCCACCGCCGAGAAGTAGAACATCGACTTTATGGATGAGCGATTTGATCACTCCAAGTTTTGTAGAGATCTTTGCACCCCCGATGAGGGCGGCGAAAGGATGCTCGGGATTGAGAAGAGTATCTCCGAGAAAATCGATCTCTTTTTGCATGAGAAAACCTGCTGCAGCTTTTCCAGGAAAGTACTGTGCAACAGTAGCAGTGGAGGAATGTGCTCTATGGGCTGTACCAAAGGCATCATTCACATAGAAATCCCCAAAAGTGGAGAGTTTCTTTGCAAAAGAGGGATCTTGTTCAGGTTTTTCTTCATAAGGGTAGAAGCGGAGATTTTCGAGAAGGATAATTTGCCCTGGCTTTAGGTTGCGGACAAGCTTTTCCGTTTCGGGACCGATGCAATCTGGAGCCATGATCACATCTTTATTCAAGAGTTTCGACAGGTGCATAGCGATGGGTGCAAGAGAAAACTCTTTTGCAGGTTTTGATTTTGGCCTTCCGAGGTGGCTCATCAACACGACAGATCCACCATGGTCGAGGACATACTTTATCGAAGGCAAAGCTGCTCTGATACGCGTGTCATCGGTAATTTCGCCATTGGGATTTTGTGGGACATTGAAGTCGACGCGCATGAGGACTTTTTTTCCATTGATCGGCAAATCTTTAAGACTTAGCCTCTGGGTCATGGCGCCTCCATGCGTCAAAATGCAAAAGGTTTTAACAATACATACTTCAAATTGTGGAGTATGTCAAGGGGAAATTTTATGGATCTTGGAGATTTGCGGAAAGAATACAAAAAGATGCAACTGAGGTCATCCGATTTATCAGCGGATCCGATCATGCAATTTGGCAAGTGGTTTGAACAAGCGATGGATGCGGGATTGGTTGAACCTACCGCAATGCAATTAGCAACAGCGGATCGAGAAGGAAGGCCTTCATGCAGAACAGTATTGTTAAAGGGATTTGGAAAAGAGGGGTTCATCTTTTTTACTAATTACGGAAGTCGAAAAGGGAATGACTTAGAGGTAAATCCTAAAGCGTGTTTATTATTTTATTGGAATGAGTTGGAGCGGCAGGTTGTGATTGAAGGAGATGTTGAAAAAACATCCAAAGAGCTTGCGGAGAAATATTTTCATAGTCGTTCTAGGAACAGTCAAATATCTTCAGCAGTCTCGCATCAGAGCCATCCTTTGGAAAATCGTGAGTACATGGAAGAGGAATGTGGAAGGTTTGATATGTTCTTTACAGAAAAAGAGATTCCTTTGCCGGAGAATTGGGGTGGCTACATTGTGAAACCACACAGGATAGAATTTTGGCAAGGCCGGCCCAGCCGCATGCACGATCGCTTTGAATATGTGAAAGATGGCGAACAATGGCAGATTCAAAGACTTTGGCCGTGAAGGAAATGGACGTAGTGGACGGACATAGTGGACGTAGTAGACAATTTAAATAGGTCCACTACGTCCACTATGTCCACTTCGTCCACTATGTCCGTCCACTACGTCCATTTTGCTTAACATCTTGTAGATTTCCCGCTTGCTGTTGCACCCTAGTTTATCTTTGATGTTTTCAAAGTAGTATTCGATTGTACGAGGGGAAAGATAAAGCTGTGCTGCAGTTTCCTTTGATGTCTTGCCTTCCATGAAAAGCTTAAGGCATTGCTTTTCACGGAACGATAGTGCATTGATTATATTTGTTTTTTGAGAGAACCCTAGATTTTTCAAAATTCCATAGAGATCCCATGCTTGCCATGCTTCAATGACTTGTCCTTCAAAGTTAAAGCGATAGATAGATTGACCAGAAACCGAGAAACTTTTCTGCGTTGCTGACATCGAAAAAAAATTTCCTTTGTGCAAACCCTCATCTCTCCAACGTACTGAAACTTTATCATTTTCAGCGATCAAGTCGCAGACATTCATCTCGCTAAAATGAAAAGCTTTGGAATAAGCTTCATCGACTGTTTTAGCACTTTCTGAAGAAACGTACTCGCAAGTCGGCAAAAGAAGTTTCCAATTTTCCGGACAATGCACTTGCACCCTTTTTGAAATGAAGGAATCGTACTGTTTCAGATTTCCTTTCCCAAAAAACTCTTTGATAATGTGAGAAACTATATATTTATTTTCTTTAGTTTTATTCATAATGGAAAACTATAGCATTAGATTAATTATTCCTGACAGCATGAATCGTAAAGTTATTGTAATCAAGTTTTGGCTGAGAACCAAATTTTGCAGCAATTTCCTTTACAAAGCCTATTTTCTTTTCCTCCGGAAGTGAAGCTACATGTGGAAGCCAGGCCTTTAAGCTTAAAGCAAAAGCTTCCGCATGTTCATATTCAAAAAATTTGATAGATTGCTTACATTCAACAATATTTAATCCCGAGTTCAAAACTATGGATCTATACTGTTCGATATTCATCTCAGGCATCATTGCTTTTTCTACGAATCCTACAAAGTAATTTGCATATTCTGACATGCGAGTAGCTTCATCGATAGCTTTTGTTAAGTGTTTACTTCTTGGAAGAGGATTTAATGAAACAATTACCCTACCTCCGATCTTTAGATGGCTCCGGATATTCTTCCAAACGGCTTCTTGATCAGATATCCAATGTAATGCTGAAAAAGATAAAATCGTATCGAACTGATCGTCAAAATAAAAAGACTCTGCTTTTACTTTCACAAAAGAAACATTTTTTTGTTTATTTTGAGAATTAGCACAATCAATCATGGATTTTGAGTGATCTAAACCGATGATGGTTCCTTTTGGAATTTTCAGTTCTCCTATGCGTTGAGTGATCACTCCATCTCCGCATCCAACATCAAGAACTGTTTCATCTTCTTTAAAGGAATAGCTATCTATTAAATGATTAGCCAGTCCGTATTGACCACTTGAATGGTTGTGGTAGTCAGTTCCATTCCACCAATCTATATCAGATAAATTATAGCTTACAGGAAGTACCATAGTAACTCCTTTTTAGCAATAAATCTATCGCCATTGAGGAGTCCCTATTCACCGTAGCTACTACGAGGAATGTGAAATTCTATAAAAGTTAATTGGCTTCTCTTAAGGGAAAGGAATATCTTTTGCCCGAGCCTGTAACTGATATTTGCGTCATGAAGACCGATCGCTTAATCGTATTTATGCGATAGGTAGCTGGTTCTTTCGAATACTCAAATTCAAGGCTAGGATCATCAAGTTCAACTAAAAAAAATGTTGTTTCTTCCATCTTGTATCTTTTTCTAACATTATTTTCCGTTTTTTCTACTTCATAGTTTAAATGTAAAAGATATTGCTTAATTCCTTTAGGTTCAATAGTGAATGTAGGAGTTGTATGATTTATACTATGATTAAAAATCCTTTCTTCGAAAATTTTTTGAATTTCTGCAAGAGCATTAGCTGAATAATCAGAAACACCATTCGTTTCATTTGTAAATTGAACTTGTTTTTTCAGAATTTGACTAAAACTATTAGGATTTAAAGAAGAAGTACAAATTTTTACATACTGATAGATCGGATCTGTTGGTATTGAAAGTGAATGCTGTGGGTGTGTCGGGGTTGATCTTGTTATTATTGACATATATTACCTCAAAATTATGTGTAAGAATATATTTAAAGAGTCTTCGGATTTGTTGGAAGAAGCATTTTGTTTTTTGCGAGAACATTTTTTAGCTTACTACAAGGAATAGTTATGCTAAGATGCTGAACGCATATTACTTCGGGAGATAATATATATGAACACACTACTGGAATTGGACTTGGAACAAAAACTGAAACATTTTTTCGGATATAACGCTTTCCGTGACAATCAGAAAGAGATTGTAAAAGCTGTATTAGATAATAAGGATGTCCTTGCGGTTTTACCGACAGGAGCAGGTAAATCGTTATGTTATCAACTTCCCGCATTGTTAATGGAAGGAACCGCTATTGTAATCTCTCCTCTTATCTCTCTAATGCAAGACCAGGTTGAAAGCCTGACTAAGAACGGAATTGGAGCTGCTTATATTAATAGTAGCTTACACTTTGACGAATTTCTTCATCTGATGAGAAACTTATCACACTATAAGCTTCTTTATGTAGCGCCCGAAAGGTTTTCTGACGAAAACTTTATGAATCGGCTTCAAGAAATGCCAATCTCATTTTTTGTTGTTGATGAAGCACATTGTATCTCCCAATGGGGCCATGCTTTTAGGGAAGAATATCGTAAGCTTGATCTCCTTAAAAAAACTTTTAATCGCCCCGTTCTTGCATTTACAGCGACAGCTACTCAGGAAGTGGAAAAGGATATTTCTGAGCAGCTTGCAATGCAAAATCCTTTGCGTGTAAAGGCAAGTTTTGATCGTCCCAATCTAACCATTCGCATCGATTCAAAAACTTCAGAGATGACACAGCTGTTACATTTTTTGGAAAAACATAAAAATAAGTCTGGGATTATCTATGCTGCTACGAGGAAAAGTGTGGATAAGGCTTTTGATGCTTTAGTGGCTGAAGGTTTTAAGGTTGGCAAGTATCATGCTGGGATGAGCAGTGAAGAACGGAATAACTCGCAAAGAGAATTTATTCACGATAAAGTCCCTCTTATTGTCGCTACAGTCGCATTTGGAATGGGAGTACATAAGCCTGACGTGCGGTTTGTTGTACATCTTGATATGCCAAGAACAATTGAACAATATTATCAAGAAATTGGACGTGCAGGGAGAGACGGGTTGCCTTCTGAATGTCTTATGCTTTATTCCGCTAAGGAACTCATGCTCTATAAATATTTTGCAGAACAAGAATTCTCTGATCCCAAAATGCGAAAAAACATGCAAGATAAAACCTTGCAAATGTTTAAACTCTGCACATCAACACATTGTCGTCGGAAGGATTTATTACGGTACTTTTCAGAAGAGTATTCTAAGTCTCCCTGTTTAGCATGCGATTCCTGCGTAGACGATATTGAATGGGTCGATGGAACGATCATAGCTCAAAAAATTCTTTCATGCGTCCATAGATTAGATCAAAGATTTGGAATCAATTACGTCATTGATGTTTTACGGGGATCTAAAGCACAGACTATTGTAGAACGTGGCCATGATAAACTTTCTACCTATAATTTGATGCATGAGAATTCAGAAGTTGAGTTGCGATACTACATCGATTGTCTTGTCAGTCAAGAATATTTAAAAATTTCGGGTGATGACTATCCAGTTCTAAGATGGACTGAAGGTTCGACAAAAGTCATTAAAGGAATGGAACCTTTTAGATTTCCGAAAAGGACTTTCAGAGAATCCAAAAAACGCAATAGCAACGTTGTTGTGGAAAATTATAACACTGAACTCTTCGAACTTTTGCGTCATCTACGCACAGAATTTGCTACAAAGGAGAATGTCCCTCCTTTCGTTATCTTCAGCGATAAGTCTTTAATGGAAATGGCAACCACTTTTCCACAAGAGCAAGAGGAGTTCACAGGAGTAAACGGTGTGGGACCAGTCAAGTGGAGCAAGTATGGGTCTCAATTTCTTGATGTGATCAAGGAATTTGCATTGAAAAATGGAATCAGCTCCAAAGCAAAAAAATCAAAGAGTTCCTATGTTTATTCTCCCAATTTTGATGAAACTATAAAGTTATTCAATGAAGGATTGACTATTGAAGAGATTGCTTTTAAGCAAAAGTATACGTCGGGGACAATTGTTAATCATCTTGAAGCAGCTATCCAGCAAGGACATGCAGTCGATATCAATAGGGTTGTTTCGAAGGACAGACAAGATAAAATTATGGAAGCAATTGAAAAATTGGGAATGCAAAAACTAAAGCCGATTAAAGAATACTTGCCGGAAAATTATACCTATGACGAAATCCGTTTAGTCTGTGTAAGTTACAGGAAGCAAAAAAAATAAAATTTAACACGATGTAGTTTCTTGTTCTATCCTTTTCATCCTCGACATCCTGTTAAATTTTTTGTCTTTTTTGGACTAAAAGGTTATTGTTGGACGACATCTTGATTATGGAAGAGCTATGAGTGAAGAAACTTTAAAGGCGCGGATTGCTCCTAATTCGAAAGATTCGGAGATGATGGTTTTGGGTTGCATGCTGACAAGCATCAATGCCCTTAACATCGCCGCCGATGCTTTGGATGATAGCGATTTTTACTACAACGAACATAAGCTCATCTTTCAAGTTCTTAAAAGTGCCTATAAAGCGGACAAGCCAGCCGACGTCCATCTTGTCAGCGAAGAATTGAAACGGCAAGATAAGTTGAAAGCCGTGGGTGGTGTAGGTTATTTGACCACTTTAGCTCAATTTGCGGGAACCTCTGCTTATATTGAAGAATACACAGAGATCGTCAAAAATAAAGCGACTCTTCGCAGAATGATCCAGGCAGCCCAACAGGTTGAAAAATCTGCTTTAGATGAGCCGACGGATGTTTCGCAAGCTTTAGATGATGCCCAGCAGCTGTTTTTCCAAATCAGCCAAACATCCAATCCTGCTGCGGGTATATTAATCGGTGATATCCTTTCTGGAGTGAAATCGGAATCCACTGTTCCGTTTCTACAAGCATTGGAGGAACGGCAAGAGCGTTTTCGTCAGCGCGGTCCTGAAGATCCCGGTATTGCTGGACTGCCCACCCATTTTGTTGATCTCGATAAAATGTTGAATGGCTTCAACAATTCAAACTTAATGATCTTGGCTGCACGCCCTGCAATGGGTAAGACGGCACTTGCCATTAACATTGCAGAGCAAATTTGCTTTTTAGGTCATGTTCCTGTCGGAATTTTTTCCTTAGAAATGAGCGCTGAACAGCTTGTTCACCGTATTATATGTTCGCAGGCAGAAGTTGAGTCTGACAAAATTAAAAATGGATCCATTTCCCACGACGAGTTTGGAAGAATTGCTGAAAGCGTGGGCCAGATGAAAAATAAAATGATGGTGATCGATGACCAGCCTGGTTTGAAGATTACAGATCTGCGCGCGCGTGCTCGTCGAATGAAAGAAAGTTACGGCATTGGATTTCTAGTGATCGACTATTTGCAGTTGATCTCTGGATCGGGTTCTGCACGCACCATCGAAAGCCGTCAAAATGAGATCTCAGAAATTTCAAGAATGCTCAAAAACTTGGCTAGGGAATTGAATATTCCGATCTTATGTCTTTCGCAGCTTTCCCGTAAGGTTGAGGAACGTCAAGGCCATAGACCGATGATGAGCGACTTGCGTGAGAGTGGTAGCATTGAGCAGGACGCAGATATTGTGATGTTCTTACTCCGTCGTGAATATTACGACGCTAATGACAAGCCAGGAATGGCCGAATTGATCATCGGCAAAAACCGTCACGGCGCAGTAGGCAGTGTAAACATGACTTACCGCAAAGAATTCGCAAAGTTTTGCAACTACACCCCTATCAAGTTCCAAGATCCTGTTATGGGACGAGTTCCTAACGAGGCATTCACCAATCTGGGAGTGTCGTAAATTATTAGCAATAATCTATCAGGCTAATTTTTTATCCTAGAGTTTTTAATTCTTAAAACCTACTATACTGGCAAAAAAGGAGAGATTAATCTTTTCTTTACTTAAGTCTAATTATGCTGCTTCTTTTTTGGCAGAGGTGTTGAGGGTGGCTTCGCCGATGATTTTTTCCCAGGCTTTGCGGTAGGTTTCAGCGTTTTTTTTGTCTTTGGTTGTGTATCGCAGGAAGGCTGTATTGTTACCATCTACGAAGACTTTAATCCATTCATGTTGGTCTAATGGGCTGTTATCATCTATCCACCATTCCCAGAAGACTGAATTAGGTTCCTCTTTGATAAGCTTTGTTTGGACTTTGTTGTAAGGAACGCTTTTTTTAAGGGCTTCATTGAACTTTTCGTAGTATGTCTTTGCGGGAATATTTGCCCCTTTCATATACTGAACGGTCGCAAGATCGACCCAATAGTTTAAATTGGTACCTTCAGGAATGTATTCGAATATTTTTTGCTCATCATTGCTATCTTTAAAAGCTAGATTCCACTTACGTCCATCTTCCTTGAAAGAGAAATTTATTTGGGGTTCCTCACCATGAAGATTTTGCAATAATAAGATGTAAAAAAAAGATAGAAAGATTAGATATGTGCTTAAATTACGCTTAAACATGATCGCACCTCTTACTCAATCTATAGTAATTTAGTTAATTATAAACAATGGCATTGAGCTGATAAATTTTAAGTTAATTAATATCAGTCTCATATATAATTTAAATTTATGTAAAAATTGGTATATTTTATGAGTAGTCCTCCTCTCATTTCTAGACAAAAAGCGACTTTTCAAATTGCCGAGCCTACAGAGCCTACTGTACCTGCTGCGGCAGGGAATCCTGCGATGAGGCGTCGATCCGGAGCTATTGACCTCACTGGAGCTGTAAGACAGCTTAGTGAAAGTGAAGTCAAAACTTCTAAAGTAAATCAGATTGCTAAAGAATTTGAAGAAAAAGTTGAAGAAGAGAGGAGATCCGTCTCACGCAATCACTCCCCTACACAGCCTGGTCCCCTTTTAGCCAGAAGGGAAAGTCCGGGTAATGTAACCAGAAGATGGACGCCTCCTGCTGAAGTTAGTAGAGAACGAACACCTCCACAACAAAAGCCCGTCAGGCATGCAAGTCCTGAAGGGCCTGTCGCAAAAAGTCCCTTTATTCAATCTCAGCAAGTTATACAAGTTCAACAACCTTCTGTTCCACCATTAAATTTAGAAGGTAAAAAAGAACGAAGGAAAACCACCTCTCCCTCCAGTTTTAGAATTCCTCTTGTGAGATCAACCAGTGCTTCAGCGGTTGCAAATGCTGCAATTAATCCAAAAGCCTCAAAAACAAATTTAGGTGGCCCTCTTGGCAAAATGAAATCTGAGGAAAAACAATCTACTGTCAGCAAAGAGAAAGAAAGGACAATCAGTCCCACTGGAGTAGGACGTTCTGTAAGCTACATGCCCGAACGGAAAGGCATACCGACTTCTCCAACAAGAGGTGAAAGTGTGGTACGTTCACCCACTTCTTTAGATCGTTCTATTTCTCGTACAAAATCCCAAAGGCATATTTTTGCTACAAAAAATGAGGCCGGTATTTTTGATGGCACATTTATCAATCGAAAATGGCACAGTATTTTAAAAGAGCAGCTGAAAGAAAAATCTATACCCTTTGATAGTCAATATTTTGATGGTTTGATCAAAACAACTGCATGTAGTCTTGTTGATCAAGCTTTAAATTTAAAAGTGGATTCCCAGGATTTGGCTATATCGACAAAGCTGAACGCTATTTATGATCTTGTTAAAACAGTAGATGACACTCTGTTCCTAAAACCTCTCCGAGATAAAATTACCGAAGTTCACAGAATTTTAATTGAATTTCTTCAGGATCACAAACCTACTAAAGAAATTAACGAGTACAGTGACCTGGTGGGTGATCTTGTTGTGGCAAATAATCTTCGGGAGATTCTTGCCGCTCTTAGAAAACATAAGCATGCTATTTCCTTATTTCAGCTCATTTCTGGGAATGAAAAACTTGATATTATTCAGGTATTGCAAAAATGGGAAGAAGAGGACTTTATTCGCAGTCAAACTGAAAGATTAGCCATCGATCTTTATAGAAGGGTTAATGGGTTTTTACGTGATTTAGGAAATAAAAAATTTGTTTTTGAGGAAAAAATTCTTGAGAAAAAGCCCACTAAAATAATCAGTCGAGATGACATTTGTAGAACCTTTGTTCCTGGGGATGGAGATACCGTTCAAATAAGAGTTAAAGGAAAATGCAATCTAGTTCCATTTAACGAGGCCATATCGCCAGGTAGTCTTAAAAATCAAAAAGATTATCGGGAAATTTATTTCTATCATTTGTTCTATATGCTTAATAAGGTTGGATTTAATTCCCAAATTACAGATGAGGAGTTAGAGGCTCAAGTCACATCATTCTTAGCAGACTATGTGAATCCTAATCCAACTGATCTAAATAAGTTTCTCCCTTTTGAAACCCTTTTGCAGTTAGCTAGTATGGCTGGATGGGGAAGAAATGATACTTTATTTCGCTCAACTTTTCCAAAATTATCGCACTTAGCCAACATGCCTACATCACCTAGACATAACGTTTACCTAACTAGGACTGTTCCTGAAAAAGCAAATCCTGAAACAGTTGTTGAAATAGTAAATCGCGACAATTACTCCGTAGTCCGTTCTAAGTACTATTCAATTCACAACTATTATAAAGATTCTTGTGGGATTTTGATGCCTAAAGATCAACTTGCGGAGTTTATCACGGAATGGACAGCTACTGTTGATTTAACAACGAATCTTGGATTGCCCGTTAGAACTCTTAAAATTAAAGAATTTAAGTTTTCCAATAAAGCCACATACGAAGAAAGAATAGATATCATTAAAAATCTTATGGAGACTCAAGTGATTTTGCCGTCATAGCCTGGGCGGCAATCCAGGAGGTAGTCCAAGCGTTTTGGAAATTGAAGCCTCCAGTGATTCCGTCGATATCGATGACCTCGCCAGCAAAGTAGAGACCAGGACATAGGCGGCTTTCCATGGTTTGAAAGTTAATTTCTTTGAGGTCAATGCCTCCACAAGTCACAAATTCCTCTTTGTAGGTGGTTTTGCCATTTGTACGTACTTCGCAAGCTCTCAAAGTTTGGCACAACTTCTCTATTTGTTTGTTTGAAAGATCTGCCCATCTCTGTTGTGGGGGAACTTCAGCTAAATCGAGAAGCTTTTTCCATAGGGTTTTAGGAAGTTCAAAACGTGATTCTGTGCCGATTTGTTTCGATGGGGAATTTTTCTTATCTTCCAAAAGTTGAGTGCGAATTTGTTCATAGGTGTAATCAGGAATCCAGTTGATATGCACTTTAGCTTTGTAGTCCATGTCATGAAGGATTCTCGCACCCCATGCAGATAGTTTTAATACGGCAGGACCGCTGAAACCCCAGTGGGTAATTAGGAGTGGACCTGTTTGTTCTAAATTTGTTTCGCAGATTTTGACATGAGCCTTTGGAACAGATACTCCAGAGAGTTCTAAAAAGGGAGAATCGGGAACATTGAATGTAAATAGGGAAGGAACTTGTGGAACTAAAGTGTGCCCTAAAGCTTGCATCCAGCTATATGTTTTTGGATGGCTTCCGGTCGCGATTAGAACTTTATCGCAGATGAAGGTTTCTCCTGTAGAAAGTTCTAAATGGAACTGATCGTTAACTTTTTTGATATTATTGATACCGCACTCGGTTTTGATTTCAACTGCAGCTCTTTTAGCGGCATTCTGTAGGCATTGGATGATTGTTTCTGAAGAATCAGTTGTAGGAAACATACGTCCATCTTCCTCAGTTTTTAGGTGGACTCCCCTCTGCTCGAACCATTCCACAGTGTCTTTGGGTTGAAAACGAGTAAAAGGACCCCGCAAGGCTTGGCTTCCACGAGGGTAGTTTTTAACTAGGATTGAAGGTTCGAAGCAAGAATGGGTAACGTTGCAGCGTCCGCCTCCAGAAATACGAACCTTGGACAATACCTGGCGATTTTTTTCAAAAAGGACTACGTACGGGTTCGATTTAGACTCTGCCGCTGCGATTGCGCCAAAGAATCCTGCGGCGCCGCCTCCGATGACTGCAATTATATTTTTCATAGGAAGATAATAACATATTTCGAATAAATGAACTATTCTTTGGATCCATCCCTTTGTTAAATTTATGTCGTCTAGAAAGAGGCGCTTGAATTAGTGTATTCTCATATTTTTATGGAGGCCACAATGCACTCACACAATTTAGTCGATATGAGAAAGGTCAATCCAAACATTCAATTCGATATCGTTTACGCAACCCCCAATAATTTTACTGGTAAAACGTTGTATCCAGTCCCTGCTTGTTATTTACATAAGGATGCCGCAGAAGCGATAGATAAAATTCAAAAAGATTTGGAAAAGAATGGCTTAGGGCTAAAGATTTTTGATGGTTATAGACCCTTGCATGTGCAGCAGTTTATGTGGGATTTGATACAGGATGATCGTTATGTTGCTAACCCTGCAATCTATAAGGGACGTCATACAAGAGGTGTTGCTGTAGATGTGACAATTGTGGACAAGGAGGGTAAAGAATTGGAGATGCCCACCCCTTTTGATACTTTTTCTGAACTGGGACATAGCACCTATATGGACCTACCACCACACATAATGAAAAACAGGACGCTTTTGTTTGAACACATGGGAAAGCACGGGTTTACTCCCCTTCCAACAGAATGGTGGCACTTCGATTTTAAGGGATGGCAGGACGATGTGAAGTACCCAGCATTGGATGTTCCTCTGGATTTTTTAAAATGAGGACGTTTTTTAGGATTTAAATTAAGGCCCCAAGATATGCTTGGGGTCTTTTTAATTTATACAACAGCCTCACTTTCAGATGTGGCATGGGTTTCTCCAGCCTCTCTGGCGGGTTTATCAAATATCTTTGCAATCACGTGTAGCTTATCTTGATTAGATGGATCATCTCTCCAAGGTTTGAAGACATGCTCTTTCAGGTAAGGAATAGCTTTTATATCGTCCAGCTGGGATTTATCTGTTGGAACTTGAAATTGGACGGAATAAAAATGATTGTTACCAGATAGAAATCTTCTTGCGCTATCTTCAGAGGCATCCATACTTCCTGCGATCAGAATATTGCTGATATTAGCTGCATATCCGAGTTTTCCTGCATCGTCATCTGGCATGTTTATTTTACTGCGGCCTGTTCCAATTGAGAGTACCCTTAGATCTTTTTTTGAAACATCCCATAGTCTCATTGTTTCTGAGCATGCATCCATCACAGGGCTGTTCATAGCAAGGCCACCATCCATAAGTTTTCTATTTTCTGGAGGCCTAGGGGGTTGTTTCGTATTTAAACGAGGTTCAGAAATTTTTGCATGCAAAGCTTGAAAATAGGTTGGGGCAGATGCTGAAGCCGACACTGCCACCCAAAGAGGTAAATTCCTCCAATAGGTATTTTCCCTAGCTTCCTGTCTTGTGAAAACAAATAACCTTTGACTTTGCCCGTCCCAGCTGGGGAAAAATACATCTTTGTTGGTATCTTTAAGTAAGGTATTGCCGGCAATTTTTTGGACAACATGTACTAGATTTTCCTCATCATATTTAGAAGCAAGCCATCCATTAGCAGAGTCTATGCAATGTAAAAAGCTTTTTTGGAATATTTCTGGAGATTCGCTTTCAAAAAGTTGAACGACTTCACTTGCTGTGTATTTTGCTCCATCTTTGTCTCCTGGAATGTTGACAGTTCCCGCAATTAAAGCTCCAGTCGATGTACCCCCGAAGAGATCTGCCAATTGATAAATAGGTGTATGATTTGCTTGATTGGAAAGTGCTTCTAGAAATAAGGCTGGGAGAATTCCTCGCACTCCGCCTCCGCAAATGGAGATCACTCTTCTTTCCTGAGAACCCACTTGAACTCTAGCTGACAATTGATGTTCATGACCAGATGAATACTTTGAATAGGTTTCTTCATTGCATCCATGTTGAAAAGGACCACTTACTGGGGGCAATTGCGCCATAAAATCCTCCTTGTTGAGGTGTTGCCTTGGTGTTAGCAAACCGACAGGATGAAAGCAAGATTTTAGGGTTTCTACCTTATGGACCTATGAACACAAAATTTATCTTTTAAATTATTGATACAAATGATTTTAGAGATATTTGTTTAGTTTTCTATTTTTCTATCTTTTTAGTATTTACAATGTTATATTAAATGAGATAGAGCCTAAGGACATCTTAGATGGGGTGTTATGTTACTAAAATCAGCTACAAAAATTTTGATAGAGCATAAAAAAGAGCTTTCTAAGCAAGGAGTTCGTAATCTTGCTATTTTTGGATCGGTAGCAAGAAACGAAGCTGCTGCTAAAAGTGACGTAGATATTCTAATAGATTTCGATTCCAAAAAAGGATTATTTGCTTTCGTAGGATTAAAGAATTATTTAGAAAATATTCTTCATTGCGAAGTAGACTTAGTAACGAAAAATGCCTTACATCCTGCTTTAAAGCCACGAATCTTACGTGAAGCAAAACATGTCTTCTAGAGATTGGCGCTTTAGAATTCAAGATAATTTGAATGCTCTTCAAAAAATTGAAATTTACATTGAAGGCATGACAGCTAGCCAATTTAAAAAAAATGATCTTGTTATTGATGCCGTCGTTCGAAATTTAGAAATTATTGGTGAAGCAAGCAAAAATATCGAAGCAAAAATTAAACGTTTACATCCAGAAGTTCCTTGGGACCAGATGAATGGAATGCGCAATATTTTAATACATGAATATTTTGGTATTGACATTCCTACTGTATGGCATACAGCTAAAAAGCATCTTCCCATTCTCAAAAAACAGATAGAAGTCATACTTGAAAAATAATAGTTAAATAGAACTATTACATAGAGACCACACCTATTGAAAAATCTACTTTTAAACTATCAATAGAAATAGGGGTGTCCAGAGGGGCTTTAGACCCTTTGGCGGGGGGATTTTAAGGGGGCAGGGCCCCCTTAAACGGAGAGGGTGGGATTCGAACCCACGGTACTATTTCTAGTACACACGCTTTCCAAGCGGGCGCCTTAAGCCACTCGGCCACCTCTCCAGTGAAAAACATGATGGGATGATAAAGGAAGGGAGATATCTGGGCAAGGATAAATTTGCTGGATTGGGGATGGAAAAGGTGGTATTCTTGTAAGGTAATTTAGGTTGGTGGGTATGTTTAGAGCAATTATATTATTTATTTTGTTTCTTTTGCCTATTTTTGTTGAGGCCGGTTGTGTATTGGTGACTGTTGCACCGCATCGGTTTTTTGTGGAGAGGATTGCTGGAGACACTGTTGAAATCGGGCTAATCGTGCCTGCAGGGGATAGTGGCCATACGTATGAGCCGACACCTAAGCAGATGATGGAAGCTTGCAAGGCAGATATTTGGTTTCAAATTGGAGAGCCTTTTGAAATTCGAGCAAGTCGGGCAATGAGGGAAAGGAATCCTACATTGAGATTGGTGGATTTGAGAAATGGGGTAGCAATGATTCAAGAGCACAGTTGTGCACATTGCAAAAATAGTGCGGATCCCCATATTTGGCTGAGTGCACGGCAAGCAAAAGTTCAGGCGACAACAATAGCAAAGACGTTGAGCGAGGTTTATCCTGCCAATGCAGAGAAATACAAAGCAAATTTAGAAAAATTTATTGCGGAGTTGACGGCATTGGATGAAGAGATCCTCAAAATGTACAATGCTGAATCACCAAAATTCATTGTTGTTGGGCATCCAGCGTATGGGTATTTTGTGAGAGACTATGGCCAGAAGCAAGTTTCAGTTGAAAGCGAGGGCAGGGATCCTTCTCCGAAGCAGCTGACGAATTTGCTCAATCAAATTAAATCGCTCAATGTGCAAAAGATTTATGTTCAGCCACAATACAGCACAAAAGGTCCAACATTGATCGCTAACCAGTTAGGAATAAAGGTTGTCGAATTAAATCCTTATAGTGAAGATTACATTAATTCGATGCGGAGCATCGGTCAAAATTTTTCGAGGCCTTAGATGAAGAAACCGGTTGTAAAATTTCAGGATGTTTCTTTTAGCTATCAGGAAACTCCGATCTTGCGCAACGTCAATTTTGAAGTGGGTAAGGACGAGTCCATAGGGATTATAGGTCCTAATGGCGGAGGAAAAACCACACTTCTCAAGTTGATCATGGGTTTTATTAAACCTGATTCAGGGACTATTGAAGTTTTTGGAAAAGAGCCAGGAACAGATGCTCCGAAAGTAGCCTATGTCCCGCAATCTTTGAGATATGACAAGCAGTTTCCCATCTCTGTGATGGAACTTGTTATGACAGGCAGACTTAGTCGCCTTCCTTGGTACGGATTTTACGATAAAGCGGATCGTGAAGCGGCTGAAAAAGCCTTAGAAATGGTCAAACTGGAAAATTTGGGAGATCGTGCTTTTGGGACACTTTCTGGAGGCCAAATGCAGCGTGCATTGATTGCTAGGGCGCTTGCAGGAAATCCCGATTTGTTGCTTTTAGATGAGCCCACGGCTAGCGTTGATTCAAAAGCTGAAGCCGATATCTACGAACTGATCAAGCAATTACATTCAAAGATTACTGTGATGATGGTGACACACGATTTACGAGCTGCAATTGAATATGTGAAAAGAGTCATTTGCGTGCAAGGTACGGTGATCTCATTGGACAAGAAAGATGTGTGTGAACATTTTGCAATGGGATTGTACCATCCGCCGTTAATTCAGATGGGGAGATCATGAGCCCCACATTTTTAGAAGCATTGCAAATCAATCCCTTGTTGTTAACAGCACTGGTAGCGGGGCTGTTGGCGTCTATTGTGAGTGGAATTATAGGATCTTACGTTGTAGTCAAAAGAATTACTTTTATTAGCGGCAGTATTTCCCATGCGATTTTGGGAGGCTTAGGATTTTGCCTTTGGTTGCAAAGAAACATGGGTGTTGAGTGGATGTCGCCAATTTATGGGGCATTTGCGACGGCGATATTATCTGCATTATTAATTGGTTGGATTCACCTTTATTATAAACAGAGGGAAGACTCTGTGATTGCGGCGATCTGGTCTGTTGGGATGGCTGTTGGGGTGATTTTTATTGCGTTGACTCCAGGGTTCAACGTTGAATTAACGAACTTCTTGGTTGGAAATATTTTGTGGGTGACTCACGAAGATATCAGCTTTTTGAGCATATTGGATTTTATCATTTTAGCAATTGTGGCGTGCATGCACAAAAGATTTTTAGCGATCTGTTTTGATGAGGAGCAGGCGCAGTTGCAAGGGATTCATGTAAAGGCTTTATATTTACTTTTGTTAGTTTTAACGGCGATATCGATTGTGATGTTGATACAGGTGGTAGGGGTAATTCTTGTGATGGCGATGTTGACCATTCCCGCATCGATAGCGAATTTATTCACGACAAGAATGTCTTACATGATGTGGATAGCGGTTTTGTTAAGTTGCATTTTTGTGGTCGCAGGAACATTTATGGCCTATCATTTAGATTGGCCTTTGGGGGCTACTATTGCATTGTTAGCTGGCTTTGCATATGTGGTGGCGCTGCTTTTGCCTACTAAACGTCTTGCTTGGTAAAAGTCTGTGAGTGGTGCAAGTTTGTGTAGAATTTTTACACAGAGGTACAGAGGGCCACAGAGGTGGATGGTGATTTGTGTGGAGTTAAATTGTGTGGAATTTTTAACGCAAAGACGCAAAGGCGCAAAGAGT
>JBDHQB010000032.1:0-26155 GCA_039806825.1 Parachlamydiaceae bacterium
CATCGGGATACGCTTTTCTCATGTCGGTGTCTCTTAAGTAAAAAAGAGACGACTATATATCAAAATTCAAATTTGAAAACACTCTCTTAAATGTTTAAAAAGAGGGAAATAGTCAATTGAATTTTAAACATGAAGATTGAAATTTTGGGAACTAGGGGGGAAATTCCCGATTCTGCTCCTCGTCATTCGAAACATACTGGGTTTTTGGTCGACGATAAATTGTTGATTGACCTTGGAGAAAAAAGGTTTTTAAAGACTAACCCTAAATGGATTTTACTTTCTCATCTCCATCCAGATCACGCTTATTTCATGCGACGTGGGAGTGAAGAAGAACCTCCTACCTCAGTTCCTATCTATGCTCCTGAGGTTCCTGTAGTTCATGAAAATCGCATTAGGCTTATTCAGAAAAAGTTTAAAATTGGTCCCTATGAAATCACTCTAATTCCTGTCCTTCATAGTAAGCATGTGAAGTCGTTTGCCTATGTTATTAGAAAAGGGAAAGCTTCATTCTTTTTCACTGGAGACTTAGTCTGGATTAATAAGGAGTACCATTCTCAAATTGGAACGGTTGACCTTATCATTACCGAAGCAAGTTTTATCAAGAAAGGTGGAATGATCCGCAGAGATAAAACTTCGGGGGAAGTTTTTGGTCACAATGGCGTACCGAATCTAATATCGCTTTTAAAGCACTTTTCAAACACCTTTCTCTTCCTTCATTTTGGATCATGGTATTATGAAAATCCTAAGGAAGGACGTAAACTTTTAACTCAGTTGGGAAAAGACCAAGGAGTGGAAGTGATCGTAGGTCACGATGGCCTAATCGTCAATATTTCATAAGTTTCTTATGTTTAGTAATATAAATCTTCTGAGAAGTGAAATAAGGTTTTACACTATAATAAAACTAGATGTCAGGGATATTAAGTGAGGTGCTAATATGAAAGAAGTTGAGCATCTAGCTAAATATATTTCCGAAGTTCAATACCAAGACTTATCAAAATCAGCAATTGAAGCATTAAAAATTCGAACACTCGATAGTTTGGGCTGCGCAATTGGAGCTCTTCAAAGTCCAGTCATTCATATGCTGCGACAACATTTGGAAGATTTTGGTGGAAAGCCTTTATGTACTCTTATTGGAAATGGAAAGACGTCTCCCGACAGAGCAGCATTCTTTAACAGTGCCCTTGTGCGTTATCTCGACTTCAACGATAGCTTTCTAGCCAAAAATGAAACTTGCCATCCAAGTGATAACTTGGGGGCCATTTTAGCCGCTGGAGAGTATGGCAGGATTTCTGGAAAGGATTTCCTTCTTGCATTGGCCATCGCCTACCAAATTCAATGCCATCTTTCTGAAGTTGCTCCAGTAAGGGATAAGGGATTTGATCATACAACTCAGGGTGTTTATGCGGTTGCAGGAGGAGTTTCAAAAACATTAAAGTTAAATCAGGATCAAATAGCTCATGCAATTGCTATTGCCGGGGTCGCAAACAATGCTTTAAGAGTTACACGCACTGGAGATTTATCCCATTGGAAAGGGCTTGCATATCCTCAGGCAGCTTTTTCAGGAACACATGCTGCATTTCTTGCCTATCGCAACATTACCGGTCCTTTAGAAATTTTTGAGGGTAATAAAGGGTTTAAACATTCTATAGCAGGTCATTTTCAGATGGATTGGTCTGCAGGAGGTTTGGATATTGTCTTAAAAACAATTATTAAAAAGTTCAATGCTGAAATCCATTCTCAATCAACACTGGAAGGGATTCTCGAGTTGCGTGAAAAACATTCTATAGATCCTAAAAAAATTAAGCATATCCGAGTTGACACATTCAAAGTTGCTTTCCATATCATTGGCGGTGGAGAAGAGGGTTCGAAAAAGAAAATTCGCACGAAAGAAGAAGCTGATCATAGCCTTCCCTACATGATAGCTGCAGCTTTATTGGATGGGGAAGTGACACCGCGTCAATATGAACAGGAAAGGATCGTAAAATCTGATATACAAACTTTACTTCAAAAAATTGATATCGAGCCGGATGAGGAATATACCCGAAGGTTTCCCTTAGAGATGCCTTGTAAAATAGATATCGAAATGGACAGTGGCCAGCATTTTACATTAGAAAAGAAAGACTATGAAGGCTTTTTCACAAGGCCTATGAGCTGGGACCATGCCTTAAAAAAATATCGCACATTAGCTGAACCTTTTGCGGGAAAACAATTGTGTGAACAAATTGCAGATACTATCCATGGTCTAGAGTCTATTCAAATTGATGATCTGACA
Organism: Parachlamydiaceae bacterium; assembly: GCA_039806825.1. Classification (GTDB taxonomy): domain Bacteria; phylum Chlamydiota; class Chlamydiia; order Chlamydiales; family Parachlamydiaceae; genus JBDHQB01. The sequence continues at coordinate 2,273 of JBDHQB010000032.1, forward strand.
GCATTGTTAAGTAAAATTCCATTAAAATAAGGATCTTTATGAAAGATAATCCTTTTAATTTTATAAAAATGAATGATCTGGGCAAAAAACCACGTAAAGTAGGAATAACTGAGATCCGTGGCCCATATTATACTGTCATGGGAAAAAGATATCTTGAAGATGTCTTAGAAACTGCTGGAGATTATGTAGACAGTCTAAAATTTGCAGGAGGTTCATTTTCGTTGCTCCCTAAAAAGGCGCTAAAAGAACTGGTTGACCTAGCGCATAAGCATGATGTCCTGATCTCTACAGGTGGTTTTATAGAATATGTATTGACTCAAGGCGAAAGTGCTGTGGACCGTTATATTAAAGAATGCAAAAATGTAGGATTTGACATTCTTGAAATTTCGGGTGGCTTTATTTCTATCCCTACAGATGATTGGCTACGGCTTGTGGAAAAAGTTCAGAAGGCAGGTTTAAAGGCTAAGCCTGAAGTTGGAATTCAGTTTGGAGCGGGTGGAGGCACTGCGGCTGCAGAATTGGAAACTGAAGGAGTCCGCGATGTCTCATGGGCAATACAACAAGCCCAACGTTTCATTGATGCGGGTGCTTACATGATTATGATCGAATCTGAAGGGATCACCGAAAATGTTAAGCCTTGGAGAACAGATGTGGCAGCTAAAATCATTAGTGCTTTGGGAACAGAAAAGGTGATGTTTGAGGCGGCAGATCCCGATGTATTTACATGGTACGTAAAAAACTATGGTCCAAGCATCAACCTATTCGTTGACCATAGTCAAATCATTCAACTTTCAGCTTTACGCTCCGGCATCTGGGGAACAAAAAGCGTTTGGGGAAGAGTTGTAACCTATAAAGGATAAATTTTAGTGTTTACGCTGTTCTAGTCTTTTTGAGTTTTCTTCCTTTTGCATATGCATAGTCTAAAGGAGGCAATGGAAGTTCTGTATACTGGTTTCTTTTAAATCTGATTCCGCATTTATTGCATAGCGTGTTAGTCCCATTGGGTCCGTTCCTTTTTTGGACAAATTCCCTAGTAAAGCAATTTTCGCAGACCCATTTTGTGATGATGACTTTTCCGTTGTTATTAACAATCGCATCTTTATATCTTATATTTTTTAATTTTTGATAGTGTAAGGAGGCAGGTTTGTATCGAAGTTTCTGCAGCAATTCCACGCATACTTTATTGCAAACTATATCGCTATCACAATCGCAGGGATCCCCACCTCTTTCACCTCTTTGTTCAAAAAGGAAAGTAGGTTGCGAGCAAACGGATGCTAATTGAGTAAGGCTGCTAAGCGTCATTCTAACCTCGCATAGTATGGGCGTTGATAGACTAGAACCTTTTTATAAATTTACAGGGAAATTTTAGATCTTTCAATCTCATTGTTAGGCATTAATTTTTATTCTCAATATAATAGTTAAGGCATTCAAGGAGGATGGGTTATGAAAGAGAAAATACTTATAAGGGCAGCTAACGAGAGGGATGCTGAACAGATTGGTCGTTTGATTTATGACACTGTGAGAGGAATCAATAGTCGAGATTATTCCCAAGAGCAAGTAGAGGCTTGGGCTCCTAACGAAAATTTTTTTTGCGAATATGAGGGGTATGGTTTTGTCGCAGACATAGATGGCAAAGTCGTAGGGTTTTGCAATCTTACTGATGGAGCAATATTGCATCGCTTCTTTGTACATAAAGATTATCAGGGGTTAGGTATAGGAAGCAAACTTTTAGCTCAAATAGAACGAAAGGGGTCTGAGCTAGGCTTCAATGAATTGAATACTGAAGCAAGCATCACAGCAAAACCTTTCTTTTTGGCAAACGGCTGGGAATTGATTAGCGAGCAGACAAAGTCCTTTCGAGGCATGAACTTTATCAACTACAAGATGTTCAAAAAACTTCGATAAAATTAACCACGGAGTTCGAGTTCAGAGGGCATTGCAAACATAGTGGTAGCCTTTCCGCAGGCGTGAAGTGCGGTAGCGGAGCGAATGCGGAGCTACTGCACTCCACGCCTGCGGAAAAGCTTATGCGCTAATTGTTGTAACGTCTGCGGGGAAGCTGATGCACTATTGTTGTAAGGCCTGCTGAATGGCTACTGTATTTCCTAGGTTAGAGCAAGGGAGTATTTGGAATTCTTTTTGGTAATAGCTTTTCAAGCTTCGCTTCTAGTTCCAGCAAAATTTGCTTGTAGAGATCAAAGTCGCATCCAGGTTCTATTCCCTGTTTTTCAGGAAATTGCAAGGTGAATTTAATTGAGCCGCTGTCAGATGTAATAGTGAATTCTATTGGAATTACAATGTATTTTCTTCTTTTTTCCGCTGAAGAATCTTCAATGTACAATTTTCTTGTGACTGCCACGGTAAATTTATCGTGCAAGAACGCCTTTATATTAATCTCAGTATCACTGTAATTAGTTTTATAAGGTGAAGGAGCAGGAATATCTAAAAATTTAGGCAAAAGGGTTTCTCTTATAACCTTATGGATCGTTAACCCGATGCATGAATGTGCTAAAGATTTTAAGAATGTAAGGTACCGAGTTTGATTATTTTGAAGAAATGGCGCGGCCTTTTCTACACTTACGTCTTTTCCTTCAATAAGAGTTTTTACTTGAGCTTTGATAATTTCCAGATCCCCTAAAGGAAAAGCTTTTTTCAAAAGATCCTCAAAAAATTTCTCTGTGGGATATTCAACTTCTAAATTCTCAGGGGTATGATTATAGAAAACTTCATCGTTGATGATTATTTTATTCACTCCGGTAACCTTATTATGAGGGTTATAGGAACGAAGAATTTCCCATAAAGGAATGATGATATTTTCTAATTTGACATCATTGAGGTGCACAGTGTGATCGTAGATTGTTTCGAGCAAATTGCTAACTTTTTTAATGTCTTTGTCATCTTCCAAAAGTTTTTCCAGCTCTTTTTTTGTTTCGACAAGTTCCTTTCTAGTCAGTCGTTTTGAATCTTCTCTTTTTTCAATATCTGGTTGGACAAATACATCATTTTCATTTAGCGGAGGATCTGCCTTAAGCTTCTCCATCTGGCTTTCAGCTAATTTGAGATCGTCTAGATTGAATCCCATTTCTCTTGTAAGAACCCTAGGGACCATTGTGGTTGGATTTTCCGCAGCTAATTTTGCTGCGTTCGCCCGCTTAATTATCTTAGTAAGTTCTATAAAGATTGCTTTCGGCAAGGTAGGAATGTCTTTTAACATCCGTTTGAATTCCCCAGAGGATATTTTTAATAGAACTGTTGTAGAAGTGGTTTTTGCAGCGGCAGTTCTTTTACCTCCTTCAGGATCTAATAACGCGAATTCACCAAAGCATTGCCCTTTGCCATATTGCCTAAGAATTTTGGTTTCATCCGTGGTTTTGTCATATACATAAACATCCACACTTCCATTTTCTATGAAGTACATGCACTCGCCTCTATCATCTTTCTCAAATAATTTCGTATTTGCTTCTACGATGACTTCTTCACTTGCAAAAACGATCAAAAGTCTTTCGATGAAGGAAATTTGAAAAAGATAGCAATTTTTCAATAACTCAATAAGATGCAAAGTATGTTTAACTTCGGTTTTCTTTATAACTGCGTTCGGAGATTTTTTGCTGAGTTTATAAATAACCAATGCTTTCTGATAAATATGAAACGGGTCTGAAGAATTGTCTTCAGTGAAAAATTGATCGCATATCGGCTTAAGTTTATTGAAAAAGACTTTTGTTTGGTCTAGCAGTGCTGTAGCATAGAGAAGCTTTACACATTCTAAAAGAGGTAATTTGAGTTCTTGATAACTTCTAAACAATGAGATGATCTTGTAAATCTTTTGTCGAAGAAGTAATGAATCTGCAATTTGTGTATTTCGTAAATTAAACTCCTTAATTTTGATTCTGTCTACTCCCCCATTGCGTTCAATATGACCTACAGCTTTCTTTTTCTCATACTCCAACAAAGGTCTAGATTTTGCCTGGGCTTTTGCGAGTTCAACTCTTGCCTTTGCGATTAAAAAATCATTTTCTGCTTGGGCTAGCTTAGATTCTTCAGTACTGACAAGAATTTCTTCTTCCTCCCTCATAATCTTTCTAGCCAGATGGTAAACTGCTTTAATTTTGGTGGAGAGATCGTCTTGCTTAGATAATTTATCTGGTAAGGAGTGGGCTGTATCCTTTGATTCTTTGCCGGACCGATCTAAACTTTTTGGAGATCCAGGATTAGAATGAGAAGAAGCAGGCGGGGTGTCATGCAGACTTGCTAAAGGATGTTTTTGTAAGCCAGGGTATGTGAGATTACCTTTCTCTATCTTATCTAAAAGTTCTTTAATGATACCTAAAGCCACAGAATTGATTTCAAAGAGCTTTCTTAAATCTTCGTGCTTTATTTTTAAAAGGCTTGTCAATCCAATGGCTCTTGCTCTTACAGTTCTCTTTTCTTTGGTAAAAAGAGTGAATTCACCAACAGTGACTTTTGGTCCTAAAACAGAAATTTGCTTATTCTGATCTACAATTTCGACACTGCCTTGGCAAATCACAAAAGCCGTGTCACTGTCTGCGTCCTGTTCAAAAAGCGTTTGCCCATCTTCCAGAGTTTCATAAGTAAATTTCTTAGAAACTTTTTTTAGAGTTTCGGGCTGTTGTTGAAGATCTTGGAAATAGGGAATGGTTCCTAAAAATTTAACGATTTCGGATTCGGATGGAGCCTTGCCAATTCCTAAATTTCTACCAGATTTTCCTGAAGGTGAGGTGCTTAATTCTCCAGTAGAAAGAGATTCACCAAGTGGCCCTATGAGTCTAGGTACAGGAGCTGCCATATTATCACCTTTATTTAAAATTCTGATCGAAAATTACAATAATATATATTTTATATTCAATTAATAATATGATACTAAATAAACTATTGAGAGTTAAAACTTAAATATAACCTCCCTTCAGAGTGTAATTAGGGCAAGCTTTGCTTAGATTATGAAAAAAATTAAGAGTGTTTGTACCCAGGGCCGAAGCCCTGGATGAAAAAATCGAACTAGTTAAGTCTAATGAGCTGCAAAAATGCTGTGGCATTACCACCCGTTGCACTCAGCTGAATTCCTCCGGAAGAAGCACTTGTCAACCTTAGGACATCACCTGCATTCAGCGATAGGATAAATGATGAAGTCACCATCGATGGAGATTCGTTATCTGGAGGTGTCAATGTTCCATCGTATCCAGGTGCAACATTTATTCCTGGAGCTCCAGCCACCCCTACACCATTCACAACAACACCTATTGTGCTCGGTGCTAATGGAGATGCCCCGAACGTGACTTCGTAAATCCCAGTTGTGTTAACAGTTAAGTCCCCGCTTCCAGCGTTAAATGTAAAGTCTGCAGTTTCAAAGTTAGTCCCACCCAACAACAGAGATTGACCAACCAAGACTGTACCCACACTGCTAGTGAATGTGTAGGAGAATGCACTAGTTGCAGCTACACCTGTCGCACCAGTCGCACCAGTTGCTCCGGTAGAACCGGTGGGACCTGTAGGGCCAGTTGGACCCGTTGGGCCTGTGGAACCTGTAGGCCCTGTAGGGCCGGTTGGTCCTGTTTCACCTGTAGCACCTGTTAATCCAACTCCGGTTGGACCTGTAGGACCTGTTGAACCTGTAGGACCCGTGGGACCAGTTGGTCCTGTTGGACCGGTTGGACCTACAACAAACGGCTCGCAATGGTGATCATGGTGGTGATGGCTATCATCAGCAAAACCCTGTATCGTTGGCATAAGAGCCAGGATACTCAAACATATAAACTTTTTCATTGTTCCCCCTGTTAATTTATAAATTATTTATTCTACATGCAATTTTTCGTCAACCCATGTATTATAGCTGTTTTTAAAAGGAGAAATTGTTTGTTGATTCGGTATTCTGAGTGGATAGAGCGGGAAGAAAAACATTTTAAAGCTGTAGTTCCTTATGCCGATGCCTTTATAGAAAGGCAAAGTCTCCAGAAGAAGCATCCTGTTCACGATTTTTTATTTACATACTACACATGTTCTCCGCAAAAGTTGTCCCAATGGGTGCCCTCGTTTGAAGAAACTTTGGAATTGTGTGCAGGATGGAAAGAAAAATATACTTGGTTTAATGATTATTGGTTTGAATTCAATGATGAAACTCTTACGCTTAATAAAAAAAGAATTCCAAATCATTTGATTGGGCTTACTCAATTTGTTAGAGATCTTTGTGAGAATATTCAAAAACGCACTTCTAAATTTGGCTGTTTTGGACTACATGAGTGGGCGATGGTCTATAAATCATCCCAAGATGAGGTAAGACACAATGGATTTAAGTTAAGGTTATCTCCAGAAGAGTTAGCTTCATTTGTTGAAAGTCAAACCTTATGTTGCAGCCATTACGATGCCTTTCGTTTTTTTACACCTTCTGCGAAGCCTTTAAACCTATTGGATCCTACTCTTAATACACGATTGGAGATGGAACAGGGCGGTTGTGTACATGCCAACATGGACATTTATAAGTGGGCAACGAAACTTTGGCCATGGATTGGTTCAGATTTTATTGGAAAAGCTTTTATTGCAGCATTGCGTGGACGGGAGTTAGATATGAAAGCAAGTCCCTATGATTTGACAGATCTCGGATATGAGCCCATTCGAATTGAAACGGAAGAAGGTCGAAAGCTCTATCAAAAAGAGCAGCAGAAATATTCTGAAGAGATCGAGCCGTTGCGTGGGGAATTGAAAGAATTCTGCGAAAAATTATTATGTACCTTTTGAACTCAAGACTTTTTCTTACTAGTGCCTAATAAAGAAAATGAACCACGGAGTTCACGGATTCGACTTTAGCATTTTTTGGGGAAGTCGAGTCCGTGAACTCCGTGGTTCATTTCTTTACTAGGCACGGTATGCAAGAACTCTACTGCGCAATCTGGTTGATGAAGAGTGTAGGACTAAGAATTGCAAAAGTGGTTTCTACATCGGCAGAAACTTGCAGTTCAATCACATCACCCGCAGATAAAGGCGTAATTGTTTGACCCGTTAAAGTTTCTCTTGTTGGCGATAAATCAGGAACCATCTGATTTGCATTTGGCAACGGAGGAATGACAGTCGCAGTCGTCACATTAAACAAGTTTATTGTATAAGTTCCCGCTTGCTCTCTTTCCAACGAGAGCGTCCACCCAATGTGATAGACCCCATCATTTGGAACTTGAAATTGTTGCGAACTCATTCCTATATTCGTAATTCCATTAGATAATGTCGTATTGCCGAAGATGACACTATAGGGTGAATCAGTTGTAGATGTTGCTAATGGTCCATAAGAGTTTATGAAAATTTCTACTCCACCTTCACCTGTTGCTCCCGTGGGCCCCGTCGGTCCTGTAGAACCTGTTGGACCTGTTGGACCAATTTCTCCTGTAGGACCTAAAGGACCGGTGGGGCCTGTAGGACCTGTAGGGCCTGTGGGACCCACAGCTCCCAGTACTCCTGTTGCCCCTGTAGGACCTGTCGGCCCTGTTGGGCTGAATCCAGTGGCACCAGTAGCTCCTGTAGGGCCAGTAGGACCGGTTATTCCAGTACCACCTGTTGGACCCGTTGGGCCTAAATTTCCACGAGGACCACTTGCACCTGTAGGACCTATGTCACCAGGCTCGCCCGGAATTCCAGTAGCTCCAGCGGGGCCTGCGGGGCCATCAGGACCTATCCTACCCCTTTTGGGAGTAGGACATCCGACCTCTTTAGTAAAATCGATGCTTTCAGCAGAAAGGGGCAATCCCGTTCCAATAATAAAGAACAGGAAAACTGCTTGAGATAATTTTTTCATATATCAAGGCCCATTGCTGATTTGGTTCATAATAAATGAGGCGCTACTAATGAAAGCTCCAACAATCGTAGGTGAAGATGGAGAACTGACTCGCAGTTGTATGGTGTCTCCTGCAGCAAGTGAAACGAGAAGTTGTCCAGAAATTACCTCAGTCAAAGTATCACCAGCAGCAAAGGATTGAGATGAAAAGGGTGAAGGCTGGAAGTTTGCAAAGGTAGTGACATTTGCTAAGTCCACATTTAGAAAATAGGCAGGATTTGAAAGGTCTGATCCAGGAGTATATGAGAACGACCAACCGACTTGATAAATACCTGCGTTAGTCACTGTGAAATTTCCCCCTACGTGAGTAATCCCATCAATAACTTGATCACTGTCAAATATTACAGCTGTAGGCACTGTGAATTGTGTGACCGCTTGCGATTCTGAATTGTAGGAAGAGATAAAGTTGCCAAAGCCGACTTCACCTGTAGCTCCTGTAGATCCGGTTGGTCCTGTAGGGCCTGTCGGACCTGTTGGACCGGTTACTCCAGTTGGACCCGTTGCACCTGTGAGCCCTGTAGGACCTGTTGGACCGGTAGGACCGGTTGGGCCTGTGGGTCCGGTTGGGCCTGTTGGACCGGTCGGGCCTGTGGGGCCTGTTGCTCCCGTTAGTCCTGTGGGGCCTGAAGGACCGGTGGGACCGGTGGGTCCTGTAGGACCTGTTGGGCCTGTAAAGCCTGTTGGGCCAGTAGCGCCAGGTGCGCCTGTGGGACCCGTTGCACCTGTCGCGCCTGCTGCTCCTGTCGGGCCCGTAGGGCCTGTGGGACCGGTAGGGCCTTGAGGGCCTCTTTCTGGTGCATCGCAACCTACTTCATATTTAAAGCCCTCTTCAGCCTGTGCAAAGGTTGGAGTAAATAGCAAACCAACTACCAGAATGAACCTTGAAATAGGTGATAATTTTTTCATACATTCCTACATTTCACGTTATTTTAGTTATCATCCCAATTCCATGACCAATCACAACAGTGATCTGTCAAGATGACTCCATTGCGTCTGACAGGTTGAAAAAGTCCATCGCAGCTGCAGATGGCCTTGAGGCCAAGTAAACTGAGTGGAAGTGAGAGACGGAAAATCCCTTGTACATTGGCGTGGTTTTCTTTATCGGCTGTGACAATACCTTGAATAGAGATATAGTCTTTCCAAGAAATTTCAAGACGGGCAAGACCACCCCAAAAGTTGCGCGCTCTAGCTCTTTGGTAATAGTAACCTCCAGCTGCGGCATACAGTTCAAATCCATAACGACAAAAAGCGGTGGTTCCAATTTCACCATCAATTCCCCCGTAGGCAAAATCAAGAATTCGACTTTTAGCAAAAAAACCCTCGCTGAAATCATCGAAAGTGCATTTATGTGATTTGTAAAGTTTGACACCATAAGGAAGGTAAATATTGGTTCGGATGTCATAACATTCTGTAAGCCATTCTAAACCAAGGCCAACTTGGTTATAGCTATGTTTATTCCAATAACGGTGCCTTTGAGCAGTTATCCCATCATAATAAAAGTTAATTCCAAAGATCCCTTTTTCAAGATAGCGAGTCCGATAACCAAAGCCAGCGCTTTCGCCCCATTTTCCATTGTCGAAACAGTAACCTTTAACATCGAAAAAGAATTGGTTATCGTTAGAATTAAGGATCGGCATGAACATACCGATTTCAGTGTAATCCTGATCAAGGGTAATGTATTTGCCAGTTGCATAACCTACTTCAAATGCGGTATTTGTGAAGCTAAATGAGGAAGCACAATAATTGACATAAGGGGAGTACCAATTATCTGAAAAGACTGCATTGAAAAGGGAGAAAGAAGTGAAGCAGAAAAATATGAGCTTTTTAATCATTTTGTTAACAACTAAGTTGATTCATTCTATTGTGGTGTAAGCTATTGTGTAATTTCCCTACAATATTTTTTTGAAAATTGGATTGTCAATGTCAAAAGCTAAAATCAAAACGAAGATAATCGCACATAGAGGAGCCTCTTCAGAGGCTCCAGAAAACACCCTGACATCTTTCAAAAGAGCACTAGCATTGGGAGTGGATGTCATTGAGATGGACATCTATTTGACAAAAGATGGAGTCCCCGTAATCCATCATGACGATGTCTTTGGAAGAACGATCAACGGGGAATTTTTAAGAAAGGCGACAGATTTGCATTATAAGGAAATGCAATACTTGGAGGCTGGCGCCTGGTTTGATCCTAAGTTTAAAGGAGAAAAAATTCCTTCATTAGAAGAAGTGTTAGACTTATTGGACGGTAAGATCGATTTAATGCTGGAGATCAAGAAGCATCCACACACACCAGATAAAGTTGTCGAAGGAATTTTCAAAATTTTAAAACGTTATTCAAAAAAACATTTGATTGGCAGTTTTGATCCTAAAATCATCGCCCAAGTGCTAAAGACCCATCCTGAGTATCCTGTCATTGGGATTATTGAAGATTCCTCTTACATTCAAACGTTTCTAGATTTGGGTGTAAGGCATTTGGCATTGTCTTTTGAATTATTGAGTGAAATCGCCATTAAGCATTTTCAGAAAAATGGGATTAAAGTTTGGACCTGGACAGTAGACACCCCTGAATTTGCAAAGTATTTAGCCAGCATCCCTATTGATGGCATTATTACAAACCACCCAGCCCAGATCATGAAGGCTCTGCACAATTAATTTTATTTACACTTAGAGGAAGACAGAATATTAATGGACAAAATGGACAGTATGGACGTTAATAATGTCCATTCTGCCCATAGTGTCCATACTGTCCATTTTGTCCATTAATATTCTGTCTTCCCTATTTAGTAATTGATGAGCTGAGGTTTGAGGGTATGGACAGATGGCCCTATGAGCTGTTCCACTTGGCTGTCGACATAATTCCCCAAAGTGGGATAGTTCTCTTTTAGCCAGATTCGGAACTTAAAAGTTTTATTAAACAGATCTTGTTTCCAAACCATTGGATCGGTCATTTCTGGTTTTCTTGCAAACTGTCCTACGTCGATATGTACAGGCCTTCCATCAATCAAGCCAGTGTTCTGCATAATTGCATGGTCGTTATCTACAAGACCTCTGCGATATTCTGATAATAGTTGACCAATCAAGGCATCAATTAATTCTTTCGACTCTCCTTCTTTTCCTTCAGACATTAACTTTTTGATCTGGTCAGTAAACATGACGGCACGTTTTTGCACCAAAAATTCTGTTTGGTCTAAGTCTACTTCATGTTCGAAACCCATTTTGTCTGCGATGACCATTTTTTGGTTCAGATCATTCGTTTTGTTTAGATGAACATAGACAAGGCCCGTTTCATTTTGTAATTCATCAAAGGCGACTTCCCAGCTATTAAAAAACCTGTCTAGTTTTTCATGCTTATGGGCCAATCTTTTTTGTTTGTGGGCTTCTACTGCAGGGATAAAGGAAAACCATTCGACCCAAGGTTTAACTTTGTAACGTTGATATTTGAAAAACTTGATGACATATTTACCATCGGAACTGGCAAAGACATAGGCCTGACAACCTTTTCCCAAATAGCTATATTTTTGGTCTAAAATTTGATGAAGTTCATTCTTTTCATTCACATTCAGTGGCCGAGTTTCCCATCTTGGATCGTAGGCGAAGTCGGAGCTGATATTGCTGACCCAAAACCCATCGGTGAGCTCATAATAAAGCAAATTAGCACCATAAAGAACCGCAACCAGTACACCTATTACAATTAATACCTTTTTCACATTCTTAACTTTTTTTAAGCCCATTTATAACACTGCAGCTCATTTGCTCACAGATCAAAAAACTACTCAAAATCCAGACGATAAATAGCCGGAGTCGATTTTGTTGTCTAAACAGTAGGTTAAAGTACGCGTAATTTGCCTTTGGTGCCTAGATTTATCCTTAGAAATCTTATTTCCACAGAGGGAATCTACGAACACGCCATTAATTAAATAAACATTATGAATAGAGGAATCGGAGATGTAATTCTTAGATACTAATTTGTCAGGGGTTTGCAAAGGAATAACACGAATTAACGACATGTCTTTTAAGTCAAAAATTTTAGCAGACTGTTGGTTTCTCACAGTCTGTTCTACAATGCATAGCCCTCCTGAACATCTAACATCAAGGAAAAAAGCCCTTACATCATCTTGATCAATCTGGATACCCTCTGCGTAAATATTTGATAGATCAAGCGTCAAGCATTTAGGAGTTTTATCTTGATAATAAAATATGGCCGCACGGTGCTCCCAAAAACTAATCCTTTGCAGAATGCAATCTTTTTGTAAGGAAAATGTTTTTAATAATTTTCCAGTAAAATCAAAGCATTGGACGTGATTTTGATAGTAAATTAAAATCTTTTGAAAGGTTTTAGAAATACCAAATTTTCCTTTAGGAATTTGAAGCATGTCATGTATTACTACTCTGCTGCCATTCCTTAAATTGACTATTGAATTGTTTTGGTCTTTTTTGCTCACAAAGATTGTGTCTTTAGTTAGCGGTAGCAAAGTGCTTGTTCCATCAAAAATAATGGAAGTATTTGTTGATGTTTGCGCTAAATCTTTACTCCAATCCACTTCATGAGTAACTATGCTTTTCCCAGGTTCTGGTTTAACAATAAGTGTTGTTTTACCCTTCTCAGTACAAAATCCATCCAAAAATTCTTTATTTTTTATGAGTACACGTTGATTGTAGGTTAAGTTCCAAAGAACAACCTCAGCTTCGAACGTACCTTCCTCATTCTTTTTATACACTTTGAAAAGGAATATTTCTTGACTCTGGACAATGTGGGAGTCACTCTCATTAATAGGTTTATCAGAAATTAAGCAAAATATTGTTTGATTTGATGAAATATTTCTAACCTTAATTTCTTTAAGGTCATTAGAAATTTGGATTTCAAAGTCCGTGCCATTGATTAGCCAGCGTCTGGTTCTTTTATGAGAAGTTTCAGCTTTTTTCTTGTCTTTTAGTTCAGGCAAACTTTTTGAAAGATCATATACACGATCTTCAAAATCATTTCCTATTTTTTCTTGTACAAAATAAAAGCCGCCTTTTGACGACTCCGTTAGTAGATGATGTGCCTTTTCACTTTTGGATTCCATAAAGGATAGAGGCTCTCCAGAAACCTCAAGATCTTCACTTCTCAAGTTTTTAATTATTCTCTCTTTCTGAAATTCTAATTTCCAGTCAATTGGAGATCGAGGGTTTACATAATAGGTATCTCTATTAAAATAATAGTTAATCACAAAACAATTAGTATCTAAATCATGACTTCTTTTCCAAACTACACTTTTTAACTGGTTCGCTCGCAGAAAAGTACAAACCTCGGGATGTGCTTTAATATCTCTTCTGGCTACTGCAAAGGCTCTATAGAGGGCAAAAACAGATCTTTTATCCAAATAGGAATAAATTTGATAACGGGTCGTGTTTGGTAAATAAGGGAATTTATTATCAATATTACTTAATCCAGTCCTTGGCAAGAATAGTATAGTTGACATAAACATCCTTTAAAAAAAGAAAAGTATAATATCATTTTTTATAATTTTAATTCAATTCATTTCACTCCGAGTTAGTCAGCTGCGAGCACTATGCATTTAATAACAGTTAGTGTATAATTTTACTTTTTACGACTCAAAAATAGGTCTAAAAGTATGTTAAAAATTGATTTGAAAGGTAAAAGAGCTTTTGTCGCAGGTGTTGCAGATGATCAGGGATATGGATGGGCAATCGCTAAAGCTTTAGCTGAAGCTGGCGCAGAGGTAATTGTAGGGACATGGACTCCACTTCTCAAAATTTTTACACAGACTCTGAATAATGGAAAATTTGATGAATCAAGACAATTGTCGGATGGCAAGTTGCTTGAGTTCGCGAAGATCTATCCTTTGGACGCTATGTTTGAGACTATAGATGATGTGCCGGAAGAGATCCGTGAAAATAAGCGCTACAAAGACGTTGAAGGCTACACCATTACAGAAGTTGTCGAGGCTGTCAAAAAAGATTTTGGATCAATTGACATTTTAGTTCACTCTTTGGCAAATGGACCGGAGGTTCATAAGCCTCTCTTGGAAACTACGAGAAAGGGGTATTTAGCTGCTATTAGTTCATCGGCCTACTCTTTTGTAAGCTTAACATCACATTTTGGCCCAATCATTAATGCTGGCGGAGCAGTCCTTACCCTTTCATTCATTGCTTCGGAAAGGACAATTCCTGGTTATGGAGGTGGAATGAGCTCAGCGAAAGCAGCATTGGAGAGTGATACCCGTACATTGGCTTGGGAAGCAGGCCGTAAGTGGGGAATCCGAGTCAATGCGATCTCTGCTGGTCCTCTTAGAAGCCGAGCAGCCAAAGCAATAGGCTTTATCGATAGAATGATCGCCTATTCTCATAAAAATGCCCCAATGCCCAAGGACCTTGAAGCTGAAGAAATTGGTGCGACTGCGGCATTCTTACTTTCACCCTTAGCCTCAGCAGTAACAGGCACTGTAATTTACGTAGATAACGGCCTTTCTGCTATGGGCGTTGCTATGGATAGCCCCACTTTAGCTCTCAACTAATCTAAACTGCCCATGTACTCTACATGGGCACCACTCTAGCTCATCTATAATAAATTATTGACTTTAAATTAAATTATAATTATAATCATTAGTTTAAAATTTAATAATTTAATTATGGAAACAAGAATTCGCCAAGATTATCAATGCAATTCAGGACTACCTTTTGAAAAAGCTATTGTTAAAGAAACAATCAAAGCAGTTCAAAACTTTAAAAAAGATCAAAAGGAGACCAATGGCATCATTAAGGTTTGACCCTGGAGTTCCACTATTACCTTTATCACCTCTAAGAACAGAATTATCAAGGACGAGGGATAGCATCAGTTATGAAGTGGATGGTGAATTGCTAAGCTCAAGAATTAACCAAGTTGTTCAAGATCCTTTTTATCAACTTTCAGAGACTTGCGACACACCTTTGAGTCCAAAGTCCCAATCAAATGCGCAAAGGATAAAAACGGTTAGAGAAAATGTTTATCAGCGACGTTTGAAGAATCTTGATGCACAAATTTCTCCTGAAGAACATCTCATTTACAAAGACTTTTTGCAACACAGTTGGTCTTTCCGGACCTATATGGAGGAATCTTTGTATGGTAAAGATGGTTATTACACATCTAAAGCAGATATTGGAACCGATTTTAGCACTGCCAATACACATGGTGAATGCTTGGCAAGGCAAATCGTCAATCAAGCAATGTTGATGTATATGAAAATGGCAGAAGCCAAAGATATCTCAGGTGAACATTTTGATATGGTCGAGTGTGGGGCAGGTACAGGTGCAATGGCCTACAATATCCTCAGTTATATTGAAATACTTGGAAAAACAAATCCTACCGATGAAAATATTCAAAAATTTTGTAAGGCAGTTCACTATACAATTGGTGAAATCTCTCCTGGGCTTAAGGCAAAGCAAATTTTGCTTAATCAAAGATTTATTGACCAAGGCAAACTCACCATTGTCCAAGCCGATGCAAGGAAGCTCCAAAATCATTTCCGAGCAGGACAGTTCTCAGGTGTTTTTGTATCCAACGAACTTCCAGATGCTTTTCCTGTTCATTGTATTCATATAAGCCATGAAGATAAGATTTTTGTTTTAAAAATGGTACCGCTCATTCACAGAAACCTTTTAGCCTACATGCCAGAGGAAGAGACATGGGAATTTATTGATCAAGATATCATTTTAAGAGAAAAATTTTCAGGTGTGTTCAATTTAGAAAATGATATGAACGATATGCTCGTCGCCTCAGCTGAAAAAGTTTACTCACTTAAGCCAGAGGTTAGAAAAAATGTTCTTTGGAAACATGCTTACGTACCTGTTAGTTATTACCCTGAAATAATAGACTTTTTGAAAACCCATCCTATTTTTTTAGAACGGATTAACCATGATATAGATATTTATATCAATGTCGATGCACCGCAATTTATAAATGGTGTGAGTGCGATAATGAAGAAGGGATTTGCCATAACGGTGGATTACGGCGCACCCTTTGAAAGTCACTCGCATGAAACTTTAAGAGAATTTGGGAAA
This sequence comes from Parachlamydiaceae bacterium, assembly GCA_039806825.1. GTDB lineage: Bacteria > Chlamydiota > Chlamydiia > Chlamydiales > Parachlamydiaceae > JBDHQB01. The sequence goes on from JBDHQB010000032.1 coordinate 18,144, forward strand.
GAAAAAGAACAACGCTCACACATTCATCCAAAGTATGATTTCCATAATGGATTTCAGGTTGTCGACCTTACAGTAGATGTTTGCTATCAATCCTTGGCTGAGTCCTCTTCCTTATTAAAACCCTTAGGAGTGATCTTTCAAAGAGAGTTAAATCGAACCATGCGGGCTATAGGTAAAAAAACATTTGAAACTGAAAGAATAAAAAAATCACAAGAGCATTCATCTCGCGATTACGATGTTGATTCATTTATAGCCTTAGTACAGGTCAAAGAAGGAACTAATGCTTTATATGGCATCCCTGCAAAGATGCAACCCACTACAAGGGAACAAATCATCGATGCTGAGCTGAACGGAAATGCTGATGGCTCGCAGTTAGAAAATAGATCTAGGCTTTACGCAAGTGCGTGGTTGGACTATAGCAAGAATAGAAATGATATTGATGCAACGGAATTTGGAATTTTTTGCAAAGAGCTTTATGGAAATGAATTTGAACCTGATCGCATAGTTGCAGAGGGAATTGTTAAAGGTGAAATTAGAGGCAACATCCATCAGCAAAAGCTCATCACAGCCACCCTTCAAGCGATTAAAAGGGCTGCGTAAACTTTAGCCTGGCTAAAAACTACTGCAAGATGCACTTTGCTTGGCCAGCGGAGACTAGTTTTTGAAGGGAATGATAGAGTGCATCGGGTGTGCCGAAAGTAAGCTCCGAATAGCATGGATCGCTCCAAAGAAGCATTTTCCTGCCACCAAAGCAGAATGTTGGGGGTATTTTTAAGGTCACTTTATAATCGAGGGTTATTCCAGCAATTGAGGCAATTTGCGCCACAAAAGATGTGCATTGATTGCCTGTAATTGCATAATCTTCGTAGTTTTGTAAACAAATGAAGTCTTTTATAGCTAAATATTGCTCTTTAGTAATTTCAATTTTAACACCATAGTTTGGGATATGATGCCCTGATCCCTCTTCGAAATATCCATCAGGTTGTGTTTCCCATAAATACCTGATAGGATTTGGATCGCCAGAATCAACTAGGTCCATCACTCCATCAAAATATTGAGGATTGGAAAGTCCCCTTTCTCCCGAATGTCCTCCTTCGATGTAGTAAGAACAACCATCTTCTTCGATCCCTTTTAAATAGATCCAAGCATGACCAAAACGACCATAAAGGTTGCGCGGCTGATTTTGAAGCGAAAACATGAATGCGCACCCGTCTTTGTAGCTTAGGTTTCTTGCATCCACAAAGATAAGAAGGCAGTAGTCAGAGGATTGTGCTGATGGAGTGTAAGGTTCATTCTGGAAATACTGAGTTCTTGAACAAGAAGAGAGCAATAATAGAAATATAAAAAATCGCATCCCAGGAATCTTACATGCACGCGCGTGCCCGTGCGCGTTGCCCAGTAAATTTTTACAATTTGTCATCCAACTAGGACTAACCCGAGCACGGGCACGTGCACGGGCACGTAATAATTACGTTGAAGGAATTAGGGTGTTGGTGTCTGGAGTAAGTGGAGGTGGCGGTGGGGTTGCTTGTTTTTTCTTATGCAACTCCTCGGCAGTTTTCAGCCTTGCCCGTTTTTCCTCAATGCTCCAAGTTCCATCCATAATCTTACGGATATCTTCACTGTCAAGAGTCTCAAACTCCATCAACATTTGGGTCATCAATTCGACTTGAGCCCTTCTTTCCATCAAGATCTTTTTAGCAGCTTCATGTGCATCGTCGACAATTTTTCTGACTTCGATATCGATAGCTTGAGCTGTTTCATCCGAATACTTCTTCTCATGGTAGTTTGACATCCCAAGGTACTGCCCAGCTTCATTACGTTCATCGTAAGCAACAGCTCCAAGAACATCACTCATTCCCCATTCACAGACCATTCTTCTTGCAAGGCCTGTCGCACTTTCAATATCTTGCTGAGCTCCGCTCGATACGTCGCCAACAAAGATTTCTTCCGCACAGCGTCCACCCATCAGAACCGCTAGCTGGTCATGTAATTCTTTTTTCCAGTAGCTGACGCGATTCTTTTTCGGTAAGAACATCGTGGATCCTAAACTCATTCCTCTTGGAATGATTGTCACTTTGTCGACAGGATCAGCGTGTTCAACAACCAAACCTACGATTGTATGACCAGCTTCATGGTAAGCAGTTGTTCTTTTCTCTGATTCATCAATTTCTAAACTTCTACGCTCTTTTCCATATAACACTTTATCTCGTGATTCCACAGTTTCTGAAGATGTAACAGCAGTACGTCCTCTACGAGCGGCAAGCAATGCAGCCTCATTTAAAATATTGGCCAAGTCAGCACCTGAAGCCCCTGGAGTACTTCTAGCAATTGCCATTAAGTCCACAGAAGGATCCATTTTAATTCTGCGTGCATGCACTTTTAAGATGTCATAACGTCCTTTGACGTCTGGCAAGCCGATGACAACGCGTCTATCAAAACGGCCTGGACGGAGAAGAGCTTTATCCAAAACGTCAGGACGGTTAGTTGCAGCCATCAGGATAACACCTTCATTGGTATCGAAACCATCCATCTCTACGAGAAGCTGGTTCAATGTCTGTTCACGCTCATCGTGGCCTCCACCAATGCCGGCTCCGCGGTGGCGCCCTACAGCATCAATCTCATCCATAAAGATGATACAAGGGGCATTTTTCTTAGCTTGGTCGAACAGATCGCGGATACGGCTAGCACCGACACCGACAAACATTTCGACAAAGTCAGAACCTGAAATTGAGAAGAAAGGCCTGTCAGCCTCTCCAGCGACAGCTTTCGCAATCAATGTTTTACCTGTACCTGGGGGACCGATGCAAAGAACACCTTTTGGAATTTTTCCACCAAGAGCGGTAAATTTCTGGGGATTTTTCAAGAATTCGACAATCTCTTGCAATTCTTCAATTGCTTCATCAACTCCAGCCACATCTTTAAAGGTAATACGGTTACTCCCTTTGACCATCAATTTTGCTGGGGATTTACCGAAATTCATCGCGTTGGATCCCATTCCTTTCATCTGTCTTGCGAAAATGAGATAGAGCACTAGGATGATCAGCAAGAAAGGTAAGAGGGTCAAAAGGAAACTGAAGTAATTTGGAGTGGGCTCTTCGCTTTTAAACGATTTTTCCATCACAGTGTTCAGCGGCTGATCTGGAGCACGGAATAATCCACCGCGATTTTTCGCGAAGTTATTCCATTCCTCTTTTGCTTTTACAAACCATTGGTTGAACTGCTCTGGATCTTGTTTTTCTAAAGCACGGGTGGACAGCTCTTGGTTATTGAAATACCAAATAACTTGTGAGACATTCTGACGTGCTTTGTCGAGCTGAGCAACATTGTCTTGAAGATTTGCATTGAGCTGGGAATTTTCTTCGAGGGCATCAGAGTAGGCTCTAACAGCTCTCAACTTAGTCAATCTTGTATGGTCTTCCACTTCATTTAGAGTGTTAACAATGAACTGGAGCTCACCTAAAGCTTTATCATAGACATTGATCTTATCTGCAGCTGGTGTATCCGCATTGTTAACATCAGCGATCTCTTTGTCGATCTCTTTAAGCATTAGCTTGAGCTGTTCACTTCCAATCCCAAGCTGTTGTGAGCGGAAATTACGTACAAGCTCTGCGAGATCTTTCCCAAATTTAGCCGCTGATGCGTTGGAAGGATTGGCTTTGACTCCCGCGAAATCAGATTTAAGCTGAACTAAGTTTTCTGCATAAGGTTTGGAAAGGGTTTTGATTATGATGCTATTCTGATTCTCTGGAGTATCATAAAAATCATCTACAACAACGTAACCATCTTTTGGAATAGAAATGCCGCTAAAGCGTAGGAACCATTCTGCTGAATCTACAACGCTATCGCGTTGGATTTTTAAGTCATCTTGGACTCTGTTTCTTTCGCTAGTCAGTAGATGGTTTTGTTGAAGAAGTTCAAGATACTTATAGCGATTTTTCCCTTCATCCGTTTGTCTATCGCGGAATCGTCCGCTGAAAGTGACAAGATTGTCATTCAGTGCGATCTTACGGCTGTCTTCAGGTTGAATCAATTGTAAGTTTACCAAGTGTTCAAGCTGATAGCTGAATGCAACATTGGCGACTTTTGTATCTATTAGGCTCTGTACCATGAGAGCTAAAAGAAATGCGGCCATTAAAAACCAGAGGAAACCGTTAGGTATCCCTTTTCTAGCATCCGGTTTTTTTTCTTCAGTCATGATTCGTCAACTCCATGATAGGGGATAAAAATACGCAAACGTCTTATATTTTCAGCTAATTTCATCCTGCATATTAGCTAGATATTATCAAACTTTTCATTCACTTTCAACAGTGATCTTGGGATTGAATGGTCGTAGATGGGCTGAGCGGAAATCCTAGTACCACTATTAGTATAAGGCGCTTGTAATTTCCCCGTCAAAAATTCGTGAACAACCAAGTCACCCGAATAAACAACTGGCATTAAACCACGTAAAAAGGCCGGCACTTTGTTGTCTGTCCACCATTTGCCCAATGTTGGCCCATTTAAGAACCTTGCCTTCAGTAGTGGTTTTCCTAAATGGTACTCCCCTTTCGGCAATAGAACTGAACATGTGCCGTTCCAAGCCTCTTTCCAAGAAGTGCGGAATTTATCAGATGACTCATTAAAAGAAAATTTTAAATCTGGAAAAGGAGCCGAAATTAAAAAAATTCTTCTACGGTCAATTTCAATTAATGGAGCCTTTGCACCGATTTTTTTATCGGCCGAATTGTTCAAAATGAGCTCTGTCCCCTGGTCCACAATAGAGCGAGGCAGTGAAAACCCTTTGCTTTCAGCCAATTTTCTAAGGAGATACTTAATTTCAAAGGAAGTCTTCGGGCACTCCTGGCTTAAATCGAGAAAGGCCCCATGGGGATTATGCTCAATTTTTTTGAGATAGAGGGCAAGGTAATCGTCCAAAAACTCTTTTAATTCAGCGGCTTCGGCTGAGATACGGCTTAAACCAGGCAGGATTTCCTTTCCAAAGCTTTTATTTAAGGAGGGGATAATTTCAGATCGCATACGTGCACGAAGATATTTGGGATCCAAATTGGTCCGATCTTCAAGTGGATGAAGGTTAAAAGCATCTAAGTAGTTTTGAATATCAGCTTTTGAGATTTTTATGAGGGGGCGCCAAACCTCCATTCCCATCAATGATTTTGTCGCCATCATTCCAGACAAATAGGGCAGGCTAAGTCCTTCTAACACCCTTTTTAAGACTGTTTCCATTTGATCTTGCGCATGATGGGCCAATAAAAGAGCTTGGCAGTTCTGAGCTTGGTATACCTCAGAAAAGAATTTTAGCCTTTCAACCCGGCTTGCAGCCTCTAAATTCCCTTTCAGAGCTTCAGGAGCTACTCTTTTACAATGAAAGGGAACTCCCCACTCCTTCGCTTTTCCTGCTAAAACTTCAGCTTCTTTTGCGCTTTCCTCCCGCCAACCATGATCCAAATGGGCTAAATGGAGTTCAAAACGTAGCTGAGGCTTTAAGGTGAGGAGAATATGAACCAAAGCTAGCGAATCTGATCCACCGGAAAAACCCAGTAAAAGGGGACTTTTTCCAGTCAGATGCGCTTTTAGAAAATTGTGAACTTGATCGATTAGATTTAAAATCATTCTGTATGAAGCCTAAAAATTACATATGCCAGCGCTAATATAAGAATAATGATCCAAAACAGATTTGAAGGGTCATTACGCATTTCCATGGCCAGGATATCCCTACCTGACAAATCTGTTGCAGGTTTGACAGGTTCTTCCTCTGGTTCCTCATCTTTGAAGATATCCTGGAGCTCTTTGACGTACCTGATAGGCTGCCATTTATTCGAATCTTTATGCCTGACTAAAGTATCTGGAGTCACAAATGGATGGCTCTTGAGGCCTTGAACGTTATAAGGCCCCTCTTCTTTCCCATCAATAAGTATAAACCAAACCTTGTTCATGAAGCCATTTTGCCACCAACTTCATTTTCTAAGAAATGATTATTGAACAATTAAGCGGCGGGACTCGCGGTTGGGAGATTTAAAGCATAATCTATATTGGTTTGTGTTAGTATTGCACTTCGATAAGGGATATCCTTATCTAAAGTTCTTCCAAAATTATTACAAGGATCACAGTGCTTATGGCGATATTTAGCAGTTTTCATTGCTGATTTAGCGGCACCCTCCAGGAAGGTCCTGTTATTTTTATCTTTTAATTGGTAGGGCTGAAAACAGCGAGCAGCATATAATTCACTTTCTCCATCAATGTTAAAATTGTACTCAATTTTAGCAATGAGCTTTCTAGCTGTGTAGACATAGGTCCCCTTAAAAGGGGAGAAAATGACTGAAGAGAGGGAGATGACGACAATGGCTATCCCATAAAGCGGAGACTTTACCATCTTCACAAGTTCTCTAACTATTCTTTCACTTAGAGTCTTCTTCTGTCCACCTATTAAAGTTTTTCCTAGCTCAACGAGAATACCTAAGCAGGAAAGATGATAAGCAGTTCTTAATCCGTATACGCAGGCTGCTTGAACTATGAGTCCTACTTGCTTTGTGTAAAGTTTTTTCTTGGAATCATCGTTATAATAAAGTTTTGTTTCGGGATCGAAGTACTTGGCGACGATTTCTTTATACCCTCGTTCCTCGTTTTTATAGATAAAAAGAGCTCTGGGGTGTTTTAAGTCATCCTCTGGGTAAATCAAATACTCTGCTGGTGGAACAAGCGAATTCAATGCCACTTCATTAGCCATATGAACCTCAATTTAAAGTACATAGTATAGCAAAATCCAGGTTTAAAAGCATCAAAATAAACAGTATTCAAATTAAATTATTAGGATTATAATAAAATATGAAGTTAAATTTATTTATTAACAATATTTTAATCTCTTAATTACGGAGTAAGAACTATGAGTACTCCTTTAAGTAATTTACCCCCACCTCCAAACCTACCACCACCTCCCAACGTTTCGCCTCAGACACAAATGACTCCTGCCTCAGCAAAAGAAAAATTAGAGGAAGCCAAAAAAGCGCCTTTGCCACCTCCTATTGCAAAGTTGGTTGAAAATGCTGCCGGAACAATTTTAAAAAATTCTGGTCAAACAAATGCTGCAGCGATTTTAAATTCTGATCCCGTAGGCTCCAATCATACTGTTGATCGGTTACCCCCGCGTCCAAATCGGTCTCCGCCCACTCCTTCTCGTACACCTGCATCTTCGTCACAACAAACAGCAACACCCAATCCTCTTCCAATTGGCACTCGCACTGGTGAAAAAAAATTTCCAAGCGCTCCACCTCCAAAACTCGGAGATCAATCTCAAGGCAAAACTTTAGAGACGGCCCCACCTCCTCCTCAAAAGATTGTAAGGTCTACTTCTGAACAAAATCCTCCTGTACGCCCTTTGCAAGCTTTTACTCAGCCTGCAAGATTGGGACCTCAAATGAATGCGGATACGTTTTTGTCCCAGACAGGAGGCCCAGCTCCTAAGGTTGACAGAGGCAACACGACGCAACAAAGTCCCAAAACCTCAGCTGAAGATCCAGCCAAAATAGCTAAAGATAAAGCAGAATTTGAGGCCAAAAAGAAAGAATTCCAAGGAAATGAGCAAAAATATCTTGAAAAAGTCACTAATGGTTTGGATACAGGATTAGAAGTGCTTAATCATCTTGAGGCAAATAAATTGGTAACTAAAGACGAATTAATATTACTTACTAAGGATTTAGAAAATTTAAAAAAACTGGTTGAAAAGGATAGTGAAAATATTAAAAGAAATGATTATTCAAATGGTGCAGAAATCTACAAAAATCACACAGAATACAAAAATGATAAAAACACAACTGAAGCTTCAACTATTGTCAATAATAAATTAAAAAACCTACAAGATTTAGAAAATCAAAAGGCTCAGATAGAGGGAACAATCAATGCATTAACTGCACAAAAAAAACAGGTCATGGAAGAATTGGTAAGCGTTCAGTCGTCAGCAGCAAATAGGCTAAGTAGGGGCGAGAGATGAAAGGGTTTGCTTTTGCATCCCTAGA
>JBDHQB010000033.1:0-25257 GCA_039806825.1 Parachlamydiaceae bacterium
CTTCATCCTTCATCCTTCATCCTTCATCCTTCATCCTTCATCCTTCATCCTTCATCCTTCATCCTTCATCCTTCATTCTTTACTTCATAATCTTTCTGGGATATAATACTTTTTGCCGGGGACCTCATGGAATGGAATCCTCCGAACCAGGTCAGAACAGGAATGTAGCAGCCTTAAGGATCGGTTTTATGCCTTGAGATAATCTCCGGCTTTTTTATTCCCATACCCTTCGACGAATCTGCCTTTCAGGCGGCATATCTTTGGGCTCAGGCTTTAAATCCAGAGGTCTTCTTCTGGCTAAAAAGATCACATGGCTCACAGAGCGGTCGCTCCAAAAAAATTCTGAAATATGTTCTAAAGCCACCATTAACCATCTTTGCTGATCTACAATCCACCTGATAGGATTGGTAATAAAGCTGATCAATTTCCAGATGTGTCCAATTAAAGGAAAGCTATTGATTTGAAACCAGATGAGATTAATCCCTTGTCTTTGGTCAATTTCGCTGAGGCGAAAATTCTTATTGCTGACTGCATTTCCAAAAGTATCAGGTGCATTTAATACATTGTTCAACTTTATCCATAGATAATTTCTACTCAATGTCCAAGCAAAGATTTCTAGTTCAGTATTTGCAAGGGTCTTAAAGCGATCAAAGGCATCTTCAGAATAGATATCAAGAGGAGTAGAACATAATACGATCCCATCTTTTTTTATAAGCCTCCCTAATTCTGAAAAAAATATTCTGTATTCTTGAGGTGGAAGGTCTGCAATAATCTCGGTTGCTGCGACGAGGTCATAAGTACTGTCGTGCAGTTTTGTGTAAGGAACATAATCTTGCAAGATTCTTACATTTTTAAGTTCTTGTTTTTTAAGATTATTGATAGGTTGGCTGGCAATATCTACTGCATCGACAGTAGCAGCAATTTTAGCATATTCTTTTGTAAGTATACCTTTTCCAAAACCTAGATCGGTAACCTTTTTTCCATCGAGATCTATGTGTTCCTTAATGAGAGCAAGGGTTCTTTTGACACGCTCACGTCCTGCGCAGTCCTTCATAGGATCGAACATTTCGGGGTTCACTTTCCAAAGACGCTCATACAAGGCTTGGGCCTCTTGTCTTCGCTGCTGAAGGGTAGAGCCACTCTTTTTAGGTTGTTTATCTGCAGGTTCCACTGAAACAACTTTTAAAGGGGAGTCAGGCATATTTATTCTCACTTTTATAAGAGATCCTATCAAAATGTTATTTTAAAATGGATGTTTTTTCCTGACTCATTTAAAGAGACTTAATATGGATAAAAATCAATTTTTAATGGGCGAATTTTTGACTGCACTTTTTTACATAATTGTTCCTGCTTTATTAAGTTACTTTTTTCCTAAGGCTGGATCAAGGCTAAAAGAAAACTTACTTTTCTATTATGTGTTGATTGGAGTGGTTGTACAAGGTTTGGTCACGGCTGGTCTCCAAATATTGGATCCAAATCTTGTCATAAGCTATGTGCAATGGCCCTATAGTCCATTTTTATATGAACTTGGAATGGCCAATCTTTCATTTGGAATTTTAGGATTATTGAGTCTCTGGAAAAATACAGACTGGAAAAAATCTGCAGCTTTTGGATATGGCCTTTTCTTACTGATCACGGGTATAGGCCATATTGTCCAAATAACGCTTCAAGGAATAACTCCAGGGGATTTTGGTGGATTTTTATTCAGCGATTTGTTGGTGGGGATAATATTAGTAGCGCTTTCTTTCTAATGGACAATGGACACAGTGGACTGAATGGACACAGTGGACACAGTGGACGAAGTGGACATAGTGGACGAAGTGGACACAGTGGACGAAGCTTTGCAGCTTCTGCCGTAGGCCGTGGAATGCGGTGGCGACCGGAGGGAGCTACCGCCCTTGCCTTGACCGTAGGCAACGTTTTGTTTTCGAAATCTTGACCCAAGGACCCAATATCTTATCATACAGAACTCTCTTTTTGTGGTCAGGGCAAAGGCGGTAGCTCCGCATTCGCTACGCTACTGCACTCCATGCCTGCGGAAAGGCTACGACATTATTTTTGTAACGCCTGCGGAAAGGCTATGTCCACTTCGTCCACTGTGTCCATTCCGTCCATTTCCTTCCTGAACGTTACCTTCATAATTAGCTTTCCGACAAAAGCTCTATCAGCGATATTTTGGGGGCCTCAGACTGGATTGGACGATTGATAAATAGTCGAAACCAAACTTCTAACATTAAGATCGACCACAAATCTCTAAAAGATTCAGGGTTAAAATTATCTGTAAGCAATTGCATGGATATCCATTTATGCGAGACTAAACCTGTTTCAACTAAAGTTCCTGTTTGCAGCAATTCAAAGGCTCGGCGAAGGTTATGGGTATTAGTCCATGAAGATAAAAACTCTCGTCTCGTCTTTTTAGGTCGACTTACCACTAGATCAGAGAAAACATGCTTCAATAAAGGCTTAAGGTATGTTGCTGTTTCACTTTCACTCAAACTTTCAGGTTCAGGCAAGGTTGCTGTAAATTCAATGATGGCCCTATCGAGAAAAGGGGTTTGCCAAGATAAGCCTCTCGAGGTCATTAATCGCTCATACTGTAACATAAAGCAATCGGGAAGTCGGGTTTTTACGTCGAAATACAAATAGGAAGACACAATTGATTTGATTCTTTGTAAATGGTGAAATTTATGCAGGAAGGAGTCTGGATCAAATATTCCTGCCAACTTCGGAGAAACCTCAGACAATGTTTTTTCATCAAAGAGAGCATTGTGTCGCAGATATTCAAATTGAAGGGGATTGGTCTTTAGAACCCTCAGAATGTTAAACGCTGCAGGTCTGAAAATCATATTCATAAGAGGCGCGACAAAATTACGTATTAATGGAGTGGGAACTAGCATAATACGGCTTAGGTAATGTGCTCCTTCCTCTTCAACAGTGTAACGACTATGTCCTGCCAACAATTCATCACAGCCCATTCCTGAAAAAATGGAACGGACATCTTTTTTAGCTAAGTCAGCAAGTTTGGCTGTAGCAACAACGTTGGGATCTCCTATCGGCTCATCTAAATACCATGCTGTTGACACAAGATTGTCAAGCATGTTATTGGGTGTCACCCAATCCACTAGCTGTGGAATATTTAGATCCTTTGCTACTTCGCTTGCAGATAATATATCGAGGTCGTTTTGTCCTTTAAAACCTACTGAAAATGCTGGAAAGGCTGTATCAGGAAGAGCTTTTCTAACATAATTGGCAATTGTCGCTGAGCCAAGACCTCCGGAAACAATACATCCGAGCTTATGGTCTTCAGGTATACGCATACGCACTGAGTCTTCTAATAGCTGGTCCAATTGATTCACAATTTTGTTCTTATGTGCATTTGTACGATTTTCAAATTGTGCGCTATATGACCAATAAGGGAGGATCGTTTTACCGCCGTTCAATTTGTAGTGGAGGTAATGGCATGGCAATATTTTGCTGACAGCCTTTATGGGAGTTAAGTCTTGCGGCAAGTATCCAAAGAATAAATAGGCTGAAATAGCATCTTCAGCGGGAGTTTGTGGAACGACACCTGTTGCTAATAGAGCTTTGATCTCACTGGCAAAAATGAAATAGTGGTTATCTTGATACCAATATAGAGGTTTTTTTCCAATTCTATCTCTAGCTAAAATAATGGAGCCTTTGACTTGGTCACAAAGAGCGATGGCAAAGTCACCATCAATTTTATCGAGGAAGTCAATATCCCAATGTTCATAGGCATTGATTAAGACTTCAGCTTGTGTTTCGGCATTGAATCTTCTTCCATGGGATCGCAGCTCTTTGGTCACTTCATGGATATTGTTAATTGAACCGTCTAAGACGAGCCATTTTGTCTTTTTGTCGTTAATGCCAAAAGAAGCTCCATGGACTCCAATTTGAATATTTTTAAAAGTCCGTGTTTCAAAGGAGGGAGCTCCACGGTGACGAAGTGTATCGAGCATTGGCTCGATCAGATCGGTCACCTGAAGAATATCTGGATAAACGATGCCTGCAATCCCTGTGTTCATAAAAAATTATATACCAACTTCTTCCTCGAATAGCAAAGAAATGTTAAGTAGTGTCGAGGAGCGAATTAGAGGATCAGTCTATTTAATTCTTGACCACGATATAAATTTCCCAGTAGAATGACATTCCCTCCCTGCCCAGGTGGTGAAATTGGTAGACACGCCAGATTTAGGTTCTGGTGCCGTAAGGTGTGTAGGTTCGAGTCCTATCCTGGGCAATTTATTGAAATGTTAGTGTAAGATATCCATGACTTATGAACTTGATAAAAACAAAACTCAGGAACTATCTCAAGCTCGTATAGATGAAGCTAAAATTTTACTTAAGGAAAAATATTTTAGTGGAGCTTATTATATGGCAGGATATTCTGTTGAGCTTGCCTTAAAAGCAGTAATTTGCAAAGTTTTTAAGCATGAAACAATACCTGACAAAAAGTTTGTACAAAGTATTTATATCCATAAGTTAACAGAGTTAATGAATCTTTCAGGATTGAAAATTAAATTCGAATCTGAAATGAAGTCTAATCAACATCTTGAAACACATTGGTCAATCGTTACTAAATGGAATGAAGAATGTCGATACGAGTTTAAAACGGAACAAGATGCAATAAGCATTATAGAAGCAATTGAAAATCAAAATAATGGAATTCTTTCATGGATAAAACGTCACTGGTAGAAAAGCAAATCCAAGAAGGAAAAATTTTTCTTACAGAATTAGATAAGCAAAATTTACAAATTAAGGCTGCTTTTTGGATGTATGATGAAAATGATTCATCTTGGAAATTTGTAATTTCTTCTGCTTCCGAAAAATTAAATGTAAAAATAAATATCTTAGAAGCTTATAGCACACTTACAGAGATTTTAAGGACATTAGAATTAACAGCCCTTTCCGCAAGTGATGTTCTACTACTACCTTTAGATAATCCACTAATTCAAAGTTTTGGAAGGCTGTTTCAAACTGGTAAAGGTATTGTTAATATCAGCTTTTCTAAAACTCTTTTAAATGATGTCTTTGTCGAGGGCCTTTTTTTATACAGGATGAATATCAAATAGTATTTCTTTGTTTTGAATTCTTTTGTTCACAGAAAAGATATAAAGTATTAAAGATAAAATTTTAACAAAAAGCACTATACTCAAAATAAGTTAACCTTTATTAACAGCCTTATTAAGTTAGTATAAGGATTTATTATGAAGATTGTAGTTATTGGTGGTAAAGGACTTATTGGTTCAAAAGTCGTATCAAAGCTTAAAGCTCTCGGTCATGAAGTTGTGGCAGCATCTCCCTCCACTGGAGTGGATACAATAACTGGTAAAGGTCTCGACGAAGCGTTGGAAAATGCAAAAATGGTCATCGATGTTATTAACTCACCCTCTTTTGAAGAAAAAGCTGTATTCAATTTTTTTGAAACATCCACTTCAAATATTGCTAGAGCTGAATTAGAAGCCGGTGTATGGCACCATGTAGCCCTTTCGATTGTAGGAATGTCAAAATTGCCCGATAATGGATATTTTAAAGCTAAGATCGCTCAAGAACGTTTGATCGAAGAATCTCATGTCCCTTTTTCTATAGTTCAGTCAACGCAATTTATGGAATTTTTAGGGAGCATTGCCAACACTGCAGGAGAAGGGGCCTCGATCCACATGCCCTCTGGCTACTTTCAACCAATAGCAGCAGATGATGTTGCAGCCTTTCTAGTAGAATATTCTTTAGGATCACCCCTCAATGGTGCTGTAGAAATTGCAGGTCCTGAGCCTTTTCGAATGGCTGACCTTGTCCAAAAATATTTGAAAGCTACAAATGATCCAAGAGCAGTTGTTGCAGATCCGAATGCTCTTTATTTTGGATCAAAATTAAAAGAAGATTCTTTGATGCCAGGAAAAAAGGCACGTATCGGTAAAATCAACTTTGAAAATTGGATAAAGAGCCAGGCAAAGCAAAAACAGCCAGTCTAAATTAAAGGGGCACACCCCAATGAAATGAGGAAGTGCCCAGCTCAAATTCCAGATTATGGAATATTCACATTTAAATTGTCTGTTTTATCTCCAACGATACCATTATTGTTCGCATTTGAAGGAGCAGATTGCAATGTCCAATTGCGAATAGGCGTTCCAGTAGTAAATATGGATCCAACAAAGTTTGTCCCATTACTAAATGCTATGTTGTCAATATACATGTATCATGGGAAGTGATGTGAATAGGGTTAGAACAATGTGATTTTGATTTGCTTTCACATTCTTTCGAAGTGCTAATAAGTGTTTTCCTCATGAGATTGAGGTCTGGAGTTCTTTCAGAACAGCAGGTTCTAGGAGCTTTTCGTTCTGTTGTTAAGGTGGTGCCGAATCTGGTGCTTAATCTTTCGATTAGGTCTTCGTAGATTGCTTTTAGATCAGAATTGTTGATGAGGCCTGTACTTGGAGGTAATTTAAGTTCTTCTCTTAAAAAGTTATTGATAGCAACTTTTTGCTGATCATTAAAAGCGTCCAAGAAAGAAGGGTCCTGGATATCCACTGAATCAGCAGAAAGCACAGCAGTGACTGTACAAAGTGTAAGAAGTAAACATTTAAATATTTTCATTGAGTTTCCTTTCAAGTTAATTTTTGAACAACCACTGAAACAATAGCAACCATAGAAAAAGGGTGCCTTGAAATGTTCAGAATTGTTCGGTCGCTCTCTGGCTCTAGAGTTCTGTGCTTAATGGCACAGCACTTGCCGTAGGCCCTGGAATGCGGTGGCGACCGGAGGGAGCTACCGCCTTTGCCCTGACCGCAGCGAAAAGTTATTGCACTCTAAACTGCTATGTTAAACTTTTTCAGATCGAGATCCGTTGCAAATGGTCAGGGCAAATGCGGTAGCTCCCTCCGGTCGCCACCGCATTCCAGGGCCTGCGGCAAAAGGCTGTACCATTGAGTACAGCACCCAGGGTACAGAATGCAAGGCATTAGTCAAACAGGAGGTTAATCGATAGCTGGATTGTGGACTGGTTGACGTAGCCGTTTTTCTTTACAGCGTTTTGGTAGGCCATAAATTCGTATTGGAGTGCAGTGTCTAGCTTCAGACCAAATAGTTCGAAAGTGTAACCTAGTCCAAAATTCAAGGGAATTTGCCGGGTGTGATTCAGCCAGTTAATCGTCCATATGGGATTTGATGTAAAATAGGTGTTCTTTAAAAAATGATAAGTTATGAACGGCTGAAACAATAAGTAATTCTGTTTTGCCCTCTCAGGATTTCCTCCAATAGAAATTGGATTTTGAGCCAAAAAACCTATCTGCCATTTTTCAAACTGCAAGATGCTTATTCCCAAGGCAGGGCCCAGTTGCCACTTTCCTTGGCCAGCCTCTTTTTTCGTTGCCGTTGGAAAAATCATCATGGGCCCAAACCCCCAACGCCCCCAATCAGTTTCAGTGATCAACAAATCGAAAAATTGGGTATCAGCTAAATAGGTGCCGCGTGTTGTCGTGGGTGAATTGGGCAATGTCGATATTACAAATTTGAAGCGGATCAATTGCTCGAGTGGAAACCGATCTGTTGCAGATATAGGAATAAGAGGCTTTATTGAAACAGAATTTGACGAGTCGCTTGTTCCAAAATTTCTGGGGGTATAATCGTTCTCAAACTGCAGCTGGGCAAGATTTGTAATCGGATTAGAAGCTCTCTCAGATAAGTTTTGAGTCCAACTGAAACCTAGCGCTGGTATAGAAAATAAGGTAATGAAACCTTTTAAAAATGTCACTTATTGGCTTCCATAGGTTATAAATGGCCATTGCAGGTAAAAGTATCATTACCCTTTTCTCATACTAAAGTTATTTCTTAATTTCCAATTCATTTTTAAAACTGTTATGGTATGCTAGCTTCATTCTTTATTAAAGGAGATATATTTATGAAAATAATTACAGTTCTAAAGACTTTCACACTTTTCTCGTTATTTTCAATGAATACACTTTTCGGACTTGAGCAATCAGACAAAGATGCAATTCATAGTGTTATCCAAGGTTACACAGATTCATGGAATCAAAGGGAATGCCAAGGTTTTGGAGAAGGCTTCACCGACGATTCCGATTGGGTTAATATTTTTGCTATGCACTTTGTAGGAAAACATGAGATTGAAGAGAGGCATATCAAAATCCTCCAGACATTCTTAAAAAATTCGACATTGGAAATCACAGATATTAGCCTGAGAGAGGTGCAGCCAGGGGTCGTTGTTGCGATTGTAAAATGGAATTGCCACAACTTTCGTGATCCATTTGATCCCTCCAAACCTGCGACAACCCGTGAAGGAATATTTTCACACGCGTTTATCCAAAAAGATAATAAGTGGTTAATTACACTCACTCAAAACACTCTAAAGCCGCAAGCTAAATAATCCGAATGGACGGACAAAGTGGACGAAGTGGACACAATGGACGAAGTGGACAAAAGGGATGAAGACAGAAGACAGAAGTCAGGATGCGAAATAGAAAAAATTGTTGAGAATTCTAAATTCTGAATTCTGTCTTCTGACTTCCTCCCTTCGTACGCTGCGTCCGTCCATTTCCTAAACTAACCTTAACTCTAAGTTACAATTTCTAAGATTTGCGTCCGCGCGAGAAAAGGTAACTTAGCTTTAGTAATTTATGTTTTGGCATAGCGCATGCTTCTTATAATTGCTCAAATAGATTAATTATAAGGAGAAGATCATGAAAAAGCTTATACCCGTATTAGTTGTATTTATGTTTGCTTTAGGTGCCAATAACGCATTTGCTGCCGAAAGTTCGATGCAGATGCAACATGAATCAAAAATGATTAAGGCTGAAAATGGAGCTACAGTACAAATGGCTCCAGATGGTTCTAAGGTAATACAGGCTGCCGATGGTTCGTCAGTAAAGTTATTACCTGATGGATCAAAAGAAATTAAATCTGCTGAAGGCGCTATCGTAACAATCAAACCTGACGGCTCAAAAACAATTAAGGCCCCAGATGGCACATTTGTTGAACAAAAAGTGGATGGCTCAAAACTAATTAAAAACGCTGACGGTAGTATTATCGAAATTGCACCTGATGGATCAAAAACTGTTAATGTTCCAAAAGGAAGCTAATCGCTAATCCTTTATTTGGAGTCCTTCAACGAAGGGCTCCAAATATTCCGGCTGATTAGAAAAATAAAGATTTTAGCTTTTCCCAATCGTTACGTCCGTTAATTTTTAGCATCTAATCCTCTTAGAATGAGTAATACATAATAATACGTGCTTTATATATTTGAAGTAATTATTTGAAAAGTCTATATCGAATAATAAATTAGAAATATGACTTGAGCATAGGGGATGAGATGACCAGTGAAATAACATTTGCTATAGATTATAACCTAGGGCTTGCAGCCACAGATCCACTCTTTCAGGAATTTTTTGCTAAACGCAATGTCAATCCTATTCTCTATAAAAACATGAAAATACTGACTCAGGAATTGGAAGAAAATAAGGTGCAGATCGCGTACTATCCTGCAGCCAACTATTTTTACTTTAAGAACGATTCCTCGTATGTATCTATAGCGAACTCTTTATATGCTGCGAATAAATCTACAAAAATCGGTAGTTTGCTCATTGTTTCTAAGAACAGTTCTATTCATTCCTTAGCGCAGCTAAGAGGAAAATGTCTAGGATATGTCCATCCCTATTGCACAAATAGCTTTTTTGCTCCTGCGTTATTGCTGCATAGAAACAATTTTTCGATTCATAACTTCTTCTCATCTATGAGGGAAGTTGGAGCATGGCAATTGCAAATTGATGCTGTTATGGCAGGAAAAGTGGATGCGACAATGGTTGAAGAGGATGTTTGGTATAAATTACCGAAAAATGCTGAACATACAAAGATTATTTCTCGTGTGGACAATTTGCCTTCACCTGTAGTTGTGTGTTCCACACAATTAAGCGAAAGCTTCATCAAAGATTTTCAGAAGGTGCTGTTTGCATATCAAGCAAAGGTAACTTCCAGGTCGTTATATAATGGGTTTATTCCTTATCAAAAAGAGCAGATGGAAGAGTTCTTTAACGAAGCTTCGCAATCTTTTGCATACGGAGCCTTAGCAACCTCCGCCCGCTAGCTGCAACATCGGACAAAGCAACCGTTATAAGAACAGAGTCGCAGCATTTCCGCAGGTGTTACAACAAAAGCGTGCAAGCCTTCCGCAGGCGTTATAACAAAAGCGTCCAGCCTTTCCGCAGGCGTGGAGTGCGGAAAGGCTGTGCGCTTTTTGTTGTAACGCCTACGGAAGGAATGCGACTCTGTTCTTGTGACGTCCACTTTTCTGCTACTTCGCAACCTCTTCGATTTTGAATTCTTGAATGAGCGGAGGGTTGTCTGGACTTAGTTCAAAGGAGACCTTTAATTTGCCTACACCACCCTTTATAAGAAATGAACCACTCAACTGCGACTGTGGGATAAGTTCTTCAAAAGTGACTGGTTCGCCAGCTTTCGAGAACATCTTTTGAGTTTCCCTTTTTAAATAGTCTACAGAGTTGTCCAAGAAGAAATTGTCAGCAAAAATCTGTTTGCTTCCAGCATTTGTCCAATTAGGCAAAAGGCTTACTAGTTCTTGTTGGCGCTCTCGCAAAATAGGCGAAGGTGGTAGTTGTCTTGGTTGTAACTTTGCGTCTTTAATGATTTTCTCTATAACAGCTTCATTAGCTTTTGTTGTGGGTGCGTAAGTTCTGTTTGTAAAAAACATAACCCCTAGACCGTAATCAGGCACCAATGTCCAATTGCTGCCAAATCCAGGAAGTCCTCCACTATGCCACACGGAAATTTTTCCATCTAAATCCTTCTTCCAGAATAATCCATATCCATAAGCTTGTGATTCAACTGTTAGAGGTTCTCCAGTTTGAGAAGTTCTGATGACTAAATCTTTAAATCTTTGAGGTAGCTGCATTTCCCTAATTGAACTTCTCTTGACCGGCCCTAATTCCTTATCATTTCGCGCAGGCCACGCATTCATATGCAAGGTTACAT
Organism: Parachlamydiaceae bacterium; assembly: GCA_039806825.1. Classification (GTDB taxonomy): domain Bacteria; phylum Chlamydiota; class Chlamydiia; order Chlamydiales; family Parachlamydiaceae; genus JBDHQB01. Next base: position 11,017 of record JBDHQB010000033.1, read on the forward strand.
AAGGAACAAAAGATTCAATCGAGGTGATCATACCTCCCATAGCTCCAAAAATGCCATCTTTCAACAGAGGTTCCTCCACCCATTGATCATCAATCCATTTATAACCATGTGCCAATTGGGATGGGGAAACCTCCTCATAGTTCCAAGCAACATTTTTCATTCCAATGGGCTTTACAATATTTTCAGAAATGTATTCTTGATATGGGATTCCTGAAACTCTGTTTATGATCGATCCTAAAAGAGTGTATCCTAGATTACTATATTCATATTGTACAGCAGGAGAATTAGAAAAACTTACGCCGTTCCTTAAAAATTCCATGAGCTGAGTGTCGGTTTCATTTAACTTCCTATCAGCCCAAGGATCATCTGTGGGGAAGCCGGCTGTATGTGTCAAAAGGTCCCGAATAGTTATAGGGGGCGAATCAAGTGTGAGTTTTTGCTGGTTCAATTCAGGAATATACATAGTGACTGGATCATCCAATCTAAGCTTGCCCTCATCTCTCAACTTAAGAATCGCCATTGCAGTGAAACTTTTTGTCATTGAAGCAATTCTAAACATCGATTGAGGAGTTGCCGGGATTTTCCGTTGCAGGTCTGAATAGCCTCCAGATCCTGCAGCAATAAGTTTTCCATCCAGAACAATACCATAGGCATATCCTGGATAATGTTCAGTCTCAGCTTGCTGCTTATAGATCGCATCGATTTCAGGAAGTATTTTTTCGATATTGACTAGACGTTGATCGTCTTTAAATGAAGGTGGAAGGTATGTTTGCATCTGAGTTGTTGCTGCACTAAGTTTAATTGTTAAAAGAAGTAGACTGACATATTTTAGCCTCATACATTATTCCATTGGGTAGGGAATTGTGCTGTAAAGATTAATGCTAAAAGACTTAGAATATTTCTAAACATCATTTTCTCCAATTGCCTAAATATCCTGAACGCATTATAGATATTATTATCTATGAGGGCATTATGAAACAATTAGTTCTGTTTTTTGTTCCTTTGAGCCTTTGCATCCAATCGCTTTGTTTTGGAGACAACGTGATCTGGTCTGGCACGGTAAATTCCGACGGATCACCTTCAAAAGCGATACCCCTTGAGACAGGAAAACAATACCAAATCAAAGCAGTAGGGGCAGTAAAGCTTGGAAATTGGAAAAAGAATGGAGAGGAGCTTTCTAGCGACCCTTGTTACCTTTTCGGAAGTGATCCTGAGTCAGTCACAAAAACAAAATCATTGAGAAATAGTGCAGATATCGATGTCTGTGATGGAAAGTACCATTTAAACCATGTGTACTTATCCTTTCCTTTCACTGCTACGCAAGAAAGGATTCACTTTTGGATCCACGACTCTATTTACAACGATAACTCTGGGACATTTTCTGTGGAGATCTTGGAGATCAATCACTCAAGTTGAGCTGGTTCAATTCCTAAACATAATTCCATTTAATACCTTATTTTTTATATAATCTTTCATTTATATAAAAGGTGGGCACGATGCAAGTTATTGCCATTCTATTAATTATGATGACTTTTTCGCTCTTCGCCGATGATGTCAGCTCTGAGTGCAATCCAAATCTTAAAGCGGAAATACTTCAGATGCGAGATCTGGATCAAAAGATGCGCTTAGCATATCTTAAGTCTGGAAAAAGTGACGAATACCAACGGCAAGTTAAAAATGTAGACCAATCTCATACTGTGAGATTGAAGGCAATTATCCATATCTATGGATGGCCAGGAATAAAATTGATCGGAGAAGATGGTTCTGAAGCGATGTGGCTTTTAGTGCAGCATACTCCTGATAAAGGATTTCAAAGAACTGCCTTAGAAAAACTTCGTATTGCTGTAATGAAAAAAGATGCTTCATCAACAAATTTAGCTTATCTTGAAGATAGAGTTCTAATGAATGAAGGTAAAATGCAGTTATACGGCACTCAATGGGTTGAGAGGGAAGATGGCAAACATTATCTCTACCCTGTTGAGAATTTTGGCCAGATTAATGTTCGACGTTTTAGCGTAGGTTTGGAATCGCTTGAGGAATCCAGAAAAAAATACGCTGCACTTTATAATCTTGCTGACGAAGATGTCGTCATCAATCCAGGTAATTAAAAAAGCTGTTGCTCGTACTCTGCGTCTTGGAGTGCGGTAGCGACTGGAGGGAGCTACTGCCTTTGCTTTGACCGTATGCAAGGGTTGATCTGAAAAAGCTAAGCATAGCAGTTTAGAGTGCTTCAATTTTTTGTAGCAGTCAGGGCAAGGGCGGTAGCTCCCTCCGGTCGCCACCGCATTCCAGGGCCTGCGGCGAAAGCTGTACCATTGGGCACAGCTCCAGGGCGCTTCGCGTAGGAGGGATGGCTTATTTATTTTCTTCTTTGGAGAGCAGGGAGATTGCTGACCAATCCAGTTCTTCACGACCTTTCTCAATGCTTTTTTTAAGGCGCTCTTGCAGAAGCTTTCCAACGGGTGGATTGGATTGGACTTTTTCCGCAGCTTTTAAAAAGAGGTTAATGTCCTTTAGTCCTAATGGCAGCTTAAAGCCAGGCGGAGAAAATTTTTCATCCAATATAATTTTGCCATATGTTTTAAAGACAGGGGAAGGGAATATACTGTCTGTGATCAGTTCTAAAAATGATCCTGGATTCACTTGATTGCGGTCTAAAACTGTAAAAGCCTCTGCCAATAATTCTGAAACAGCCAATATTAAAAAGTTTCCAGTCACCTTGACATTGTTTGCCGATTCTGGCTTGTCACCAAAATCATAGATCTTCTGCCCCATCATTTTTAAGAAAGGTTCAACTCTTTTTTTGCCTTCAGGATTACCTGCAATACAAATCCATAACGATTGCTTTTCCGCGACATCTGGGCGCCCAAACACTGGAGCAGAAATTAAAGTCACCCCTTTTTCTTTATGGCTTTTAGCTAACTTCTCGATGGTTGCAGGGTCTACAGTGCTGCATGAGACATGGATTGCTCCTAAACCAGCATTGGTAAGTATACTATTTGGCCCCTCTGCAATATCCAATAAGGCCTCATCATTTGCAACCATCGTAAAAACAATCGAGGACTCTTTAAATGCATCTTTAGGACTCTCTAAGTAATTTGCCCCTGATTTGATTAAAGGTTCAGCTTTTTCTTTTGTGCGGTTATAGACTTGTAGATTTGCACCATTTTTCAATAAGTTTTTAGCCATTGGAAAGCCCATGTTTCCAAGTCCAATAAAGCTAATCTTTTCACTCATGGGACCTCTCTTTTTTTAAATAAAGATTATATGCACTGGTTGATAAAGACCAGCGAAAGCATAAAAAACTACTATATTACTTTCACTCTGGAGTGACCTTAATCAAAGGATAAATCTTTTTCCTTATGGGATAAATTTAAATGCTTACTACTCCCTTCCAGATGGCTCTATTTTTGTTAAAACTTACGAAAGGGGAGTGCAAAGGCTAACGCAATCTTGTGGAACAGGATCTATCTCTTGCGCTGCTTTCATAAAAGGTAAAGGGTCCACTCCAGTTGTTACACCGGGAGGATCCCTTGATATTACAATTGAATCTGATGGGGTTGTGCTAAAGGGGCCTGCGACACTCGATTTTGATAAAAGTAGAATAGAAACAGTGGGCTAAGAGCTAGCAAATTCCCTGCGCAAATCATCGTCAAATAATGGATGGAGCTGCCAATATTGATATTGTCTGGCGGTACAAAGCTAACAATAATTGTGGTAGCTGCTCCAAATATCCCCAATAGGCAAATGGTCCAAATGCCTAACGCTTTTCCTGGAATTTTGTAAGCATTGGTTCTGTTTTTGAAAGAGTAGTGAAGCTTTATAGCAGCGCCAAACATCAACAAATACATGATCATATAGAGCTCAGTGCTTAAAGCAGTCAAGAACCAATAAAAGGCATTGACATTAGGCTCCAGAAGGAAAATCAAGCACATGAAAGTTACGACTACACCTTGAGCGATCAAAATATTCGATGCAACCCCATGCTCATTTTTCTTTGTGAAAATTTGGGGAAGAAATCCATATTCAGCGGCATGTAATAGACCTTTTGCGGGGGATATTAACCAATTGATCATCATACCCACTGATCCAACAACAATTAGGAGCCCTAGGATCGACGTCAATGATTCCAGATGAAATGCCTTGAAAAAGCTGCCAAACATTTGCATCACACCTGAAATAAGGTTAATGTCGTTGGCTGGCATTACAAAGGCGATGGCTAAAGAACCCAGCAGCATCGATAAAAAGATAAACAAGCAGGCTACCATTGCAGCTCTTGGAAAGTTTTTTTGTGAATTTTCAATATCGTTCACATGGACTCCAGAGAGTTCCATCCCTAAAAATGAAGCCATGATCGCGATCAAGGAGACCCAGCTAGTCGAATTGTCGATAGGGGGAACAAGGCTTCCCCATGTTAAATCGATCTGTACGGGTTGTCCACTTAAAACCCAAACAAAGCCAAGACCGATTAATAATAGCAACGGAACCATTGTTCCGACAATGCAGCAAATGTTGTTGATTAGAGCTGAAACATGCAATCCTTTGAGGTTAAGAAAAGTTAGCCCCCAGAAGGTTGTGAGGATAACTGTGACTAAATAAATTTTATTTTGGGCTAACTCTGGATTAATCAAGTAGGCCATTGTTCCCGCTATAAAGGAGAGCATTGTGGGGTACCAAACCATTGTATTGATCCACTGCAGCCAAATAGCTGCCATAGCCATCTTTTTGCCAAATGCGCGATTAACCCAGTGATAGATTCCACCGCTTTCAGGGAATGCGGCAGAAAGTTCTGCTGCGACTAAGGAAGTTGGGATAAGAAACACGAGGGCAGAAAAGATGAAAAAGAAGATGAGGGAACTACCGAAAAGTGCTGCTGCTGGTAGGTTTCGGATGTTGTCAATCGCGGCGATCATTAGGATGACGAGCGAGGCAAAGGAGATTTTTTTATTCATTAGGAGACCTATTTATGTTACATGGCATAAATATTAACATAAATAGCATAAATATGCAAGATAATTGCAAGAAAAAAATCAAAAAAGTGTCAAAATAGATAAATAACTAAAATTTTGTTATTTTGTTAATGTTTAATTAAGTTTTAAACAAAATTTTTATTTCATTTAGTAGTTTATTTATTGAATGAATCGATTTTGGGGCAACAAATATTGTGTCGTCACCAGCGATAGTTCCTAAGATTTCAGTGGAAATTTGTGAATAATCAAGCACTCTTGCGACCATAGATGCAGATCCAGGGCTAGTAAAGATGATAACAAGGGTTTCATTGGCAACGATATCGAGGATGAGGTCACCCATGGTTGTTTTCACTGAGGGAGGAGCAGGCTCTCTTGGAAGGGAGTAAACCACTTGTCCATGAGAATTGACAACTTTGACAGCTCCGATCTTTCGTAGGAGGCGTGACACTTTGGATTGGTTGATCTCGTAGCCCTGCTGTTCTAAGGTACTGCAGATATCGTCTTGTGTGCCAGCTTCTCTGCTGAGCAATAAATTTTTCAGCGCTTCGTCCAAAGATAAAAGCTTGTCTTTTCCCGCATTCATGAGAGTTCCTAATGTTATATGTGCTTATCTTAATCGACTGTGCCGATTATCGCAAGCAGACGCAGCGGACACAGCAGACGAAGCGGACATAGCGGATCAAGCGAACATAGCGGTGCTTTTCCGCAGGCGTGGAGTTGCGGTAGCGTAGCGAATGCGGAAAGGCTAACGCTGCGTCCGCTGCGTCCGTTAATAAAGACTGTATTTGATAATGCCATTGACAACGGTATGGAGGACCTTCATGTCGATAAGTTTTTTAGGGTCACAGGTCAAAATATTCTCAGGTAAAACTACAATGTCTGCTAATTTGCCCACAGAAAGTGTTCCCAGCTCATTTTCTCGAAATGACGCGTAAGCTCCATTGATAGTATAGGCTTGTAGCGCTTCCATAGCAGTCATGCGCTGTTCAGGCGTCCACCCATTCACCGGCTGTCCATTGCGGTCTTGTCTTGTAATGGCTGCGTATATTCCCCACAATGGGTTAATATCTACAACCGGAGCATCTGAACCTCCAGCAAGGACAGCTCCGCTATCGATCATGCTTCTCCAGGGAAATGCTTCCATCTCAATACGTTTCAGACCTAATCTGGATTCCATCCACTGCATGTCTTCAGTAAAGTGCAAAGGCTGTACAGCTGCAATGACTCCAAGCGCACCGAACCGTGGAATATCCGCAGGATCTAATGTCTGTGCATGCTCCGCTCTCCATCTTAAGCCATGGCAACCTGTACCTTCATAAGCATCCAATAAAAACTTACTAGCCTTGTCTCCGATGACATGCGCAGCTACTTGAAAACCCATATCTTTTGCATCTTGCAACATTTTCCACAGCTCTTTCTTTTTCCAGATCAAGTTCCCATAGTTGTCTGGGTCATCACTATACGGTTCTATAAGCGCTGCACCGCGTGATCCAAGGGCCCCATCTAGAAAAATTTTAAGACACCGCATCTCTAAAAAAGGGCCAAAATTTTGAGGACCATTTTCGAAAATTGTATTCTCGAACTTTCCATTCACTGTGGCCATGATGTAAATGCGGACATCTAGTTGATTTGTGAGTGCTAGCAGTTTGAAAGCTTGGTAATCATCACCATAAGTGGAAGCGTTGTGTATAGAAGTAATTCCATTTTTCAAACATTCTTGAAGGACAATTTTTGTCATTTTGAGATTTTCTTCAGGAGTTAATGGAGGAATTAAGTTAAAAATGGCATTCATTGCTCCATCACTCAAAGCACCTGTAGGATTGCCATTTTTATCTCTATAGATTTTGCCTCCTTCAACATCAGGTGTATTTGCGTTGATTTTCGCCAGTTGAAGCGCATACTGATTGACGGTAATTAGGTGAGTATCACATCTCTGGAGAATTACAGGATTATTCGGTGCTGCTTCAGAAAGTTCGCCTAATGTAGGAAAAGTAGGATCGTCTTTCCATAGATGTTCATCCCAACCAATGCCCCAAATCCATTTTCCTTCAGGAGTATATTGGCATTCCTCTTTTAATAAGTCTAAAACCTGCTTTTTGCTTTTTATACCTGCAAGTTGCAATGCCTGCTTGGCCATTCCTGTGTAAATAATATGCGCATGAGAATCGATAAAGCCCGGATAAGCGTAAGCTCCTTCGAGATCGAAGACCCGAGTTTTTTCTCCACGCCATACTTCCAAGTCAATTTTTGATCCAAGACCTAAGATTTTTCCATCTTTTATTGCTAAAATTTCGGCTTGGGATATGCCAGGATCGAGGGTAATAAAATGTCCATTGACCAGCAGCAGATCAGCATCTTCTTGTTTTGGCATAAAATAACCTGTCAAAATTACTTTTTAGCCTAATAAGAAATATCAAGCAAGCAGAGCAGGTTTGGGTCGAATAGAGAAGAGTCCATAACATAGCAGGGTCATGATTACAATCATTAGGGCGTAGGGAATGGAGGTATCTAATGGGAAAATCATGACAAGAGATCCTGCTATGGATGAGGTTCCAAATTGAGCAGCACCAAATGCTGCAGATGCTGTTCCAGCTATTGCACCAAAGGGTTCTAAAGAACGGGCAGCAGATCCTCCGACAACAAACATAGCTCCAGTACAAGCGACAGCCATCGGTATTAAAAATCCTGTAAGACTTAAACCATCGATATATTGCCATGCCAACATGCATGATCCGCCTAAAAGCATAAGCAAAAAGCCTAAGTTCATGGTGGATTCAACATTGATTTTCTCAATGATCTTCCCGCTAGCAAATCCTCCAAGGGCTATTACTGATCCAAAGACGGCAAAATAATATCCAAAGGCATGCGCTGGCACTTCTAACGTCTCAATGATGATGAAGGGAGAGATAGAAAAAAAACAGAAGAATATTCCTTCTGCAATTCCTGCAATCAAAGAGTAAATGAGGAATTGCCGATGGGTAAATATGTGCAAATACCTTTTCCAAATCGTTTTATCCATTGGAACACGGTTTTGAACGGGAAGACTTTCACGAATATAAAAGCGTGTAATTATAATGGAAACGACCCCTACAGCAGTTAAGAAATAAAAAACGCTTTTCCAGCCCAAGAGGTAGGCGAGGTATCCTCCGATAATTGGAGCAAATGTAGGGGAAATTCCCACAGCACCATTGAGGTAGCTATACATTTTGGCGCTTTCATCGCTGGAAAAAAGATCGCGGATTAAAGCATAGGATGTGACCATCATCCCACATGCGCCGATGGCGCAGATAAAGCGTGAGAAAATGAGCATATAGATATGTTCTGAAAAAGCACCACCAAGAGCTCCTAAAGCATAGAGGACTGAGCCAAGATAAAAAATAATTTTTCTTCCAAATTGGTCGGCTAACGGCCCGATAAAGAGCTGGCCAAAGCCAGTCATAAATAGAAAAAGGCTAAGAGTAACCTGGATCATTCCCGGAGTAGTGTTGAAAATGTTAAGCATTTCGGGAACGATAGGAATATAGATATCGAGTCCCAAGGCAAAACTGAACACAAAAGGTGTTAGGATAGCAATTATTTGTGGTGTCGAATAATTTTTCATACAAAATAGTTTAACATAACAAGCTATAAAGTTACAACCGCATCGACTACTATAGAGCTGTAGCCAACGAGCTTGTCTTTCAACGCATGGCGGTAGCTCCGCATTCGCTACGCTACCGCACTCCACGCCTGCGGAAAGGCTACCGCTTTCCTATTCGGGTATTTCCTTAAGAAAAATGTTTGTTGACCTAACATTCCAATAATTTTAAAATGTTAAGTTTACATGAGGAGTATGACATGAGATTTATCTTTGTACACGGCGGGTGGCATGGCGGATGGTGTTGGAAACCTTTATCCGATTTTTTGGAAAATCATGGTCATGATGTAGAATGTATCGATCTTCCAGGTCATGGAGACAATAAAACTCCCCTCAAGGATGTTACCTATAAGCATTATAGCGACGCTCTTGAATCTTCATTAAGGAAAGCAAAGACTCCACCGATCGTTGTTTCCCATTCCATGAGTGGGACTGTTGCTGCTCCTCTTCTTGAAAAGTTCCCTGAACTCTTTTCCCATCTCTATTTTATTGCTTCGTACTTGCCGAAAAAAGGTCAGTCTCTCATTGAAATGGCAAGAAGTTTTAATAACTCAGACCTGCATCTCTTTTTGCAGGAAGACAAAAAGAATAATGCCCATGCGATAACTCATGAAGGAGCTAAAAAGCTATTTTATCATGATTGTCCTGAAGACTTTCAAAACTGGGCTTTAACCAAAATTCAACCTCAGCCAGTTGCTCCCTTGGATATAGCGCTCAATCTTGATGGTTCAGAGATGCACAGTACCAAACGAACTTATATCATTTGCGAAAAAGACAAGGCTGTAAACCCAATTTCACAGCGTGAGATCGTAAAGCACTATGCCTGCAAAACTGTATCAATTGATGCAGGGCATTTTCCGTTTATCTCGAAACCTAAGGAGCTAGCGGAGATATTGTTCGGCGATTAACCTGGCCTCGTTTGTTGCTGAAATTGCGACATTGTAGAGTCCTTGCGCGGCTGCGCTTAAATCATCATAGTCCATGAAACCCCGGATGATGTCACTCCAATCAATGAGGGTCTCATCTAGTTCATAAGGCCGGTTGTTTTTTTCACATTCAGCATAGCTGAGATAAAAGCATGTGATTCCCATGATGGTATAAGCGACGCTCTTTTGAATATGAAACCGTTTCCATTCATCCATGTGGGGAACCCTACCCAGATATGTCTCTAATAAAGTTTCTTCCAGTTCAGGTGTATAGGCTGTCATCATTGAAAAATAGGCTAGATCATAAAAAGGGTCTTCCCAATTGGTCAAACTCCAGTCGATAAATTTAGCCCCTTTTTGAGTTAAAAAAATATTACGAGGGTTGAGATCCCCATGTATGCTAACGAGTGGATTTTGGAATTTATCTAGTGCAGCGTAGGAATCGACCATTATTTTGAAACAATCGTCCAAGTTTTTGTTATGTCCAATTTTGGAAACTAAGAAGTAGTAGGCTTCGGTATACAAAGGCAATTTCTGAACATTAGGATAGGGATTTTTTTCTATGGAATGTATTTTGCGAATTCCTTGAGCAATTTTAATGCAATTTTCTAGAAGATGAGTGTCATCAAATGAAAGGGTGCCACCCTTAATAAATTCCATCACAACATATCGAGAATCTTTATCGATGTAAATGATCTTCGGCCCCACTCCTAGATCCCCAGCTTTTTGCATCATGTAAAGTTCGCTCTTAGGATCGTAATTTTTTGAATTGGCGTAGACTTTAAGAACATACTTTTTATCTTTGAATTCTAGGGTATACTTCTGGTCTGCTGAGTAGCCTCCCTCAAGAATCTTAACTTTGACTTGAGATTCGGGTATGTTTGGAAAACAATGCTGGATAGCTTCATCGATCGGATCCGCAGCGAGATGAAGATGTAAAACTATAAGTAATAATATTTTAAAAATTATTTTCATAAACAGTCCTCATGATTGCGAAGCAAACATCCTATCATATTTTGAGATTTTAAACAGCGTTTCCTTTATAGATGAACTTGCTCAACGTGGGAGTAATTTTATGGCAAATCTAAATGCTATAGTTGCTGCTAATCAACTTTTAGGAGATGAGGCCGTGCCTATTCCTAAAATGTCTGATGTTTATAAGGATAAAAACTTTCATTACTTACCCACATATGCCCTGGCTATATCAGGAATAATTGGCATTGTCGTCATTGTTGTCGGAGCAGTGATTAAAAACTATCCTGTGTGTGCTCTGGGAAGTCTTTTTACTGTATCATCAGGAATTGGGACTTACTATTCCTGGAAATATTTACAAACGAAGCCTTTGGAACAGCAAGTTGAAGCAATGAGAAGGCTTGTTGAAAGGACCAAAAAGACAACATCTGATGTGAATGAAACCCTCAAGAGTTATCAAGAACTTGAGGGAAAACTTAAAGGGAACAATAAGACCCTTTCTACACTTGTCGATGAGTTTCATAAGGGCCTAAAAGAAAAAACAAGCGAAACTCAAGCACAAATAGATTCTGCCAAAGAAATAGTCGCTAAATATGAACAAGCAACTGCGGAATTAAAGAAAGATAAGGAATATATCGATTTTCTACAGAATGAAATCACGCAAATTTCCGTGCTTTTAGCTGATACGATTAAAGCAACAGAAACATTTAATGCTGGCTTAGCTGAACTTTCAAAAGATAATGAAAAAATTCAGCAATCAAAGGCAGAGATAAAATCTGATGTCGAAGCGATAGATAAAGAGAACAAGGAATATGCTGCAAATCGAAGGGCACTCAATGAAGGACTGAAAGTTTTAAAAACCAGTATTAGTACTCTTTTAGACAGTTACAAAGCAAATAAAGCGGTATTAGATAAACAAAGTGTACTTTTGAAACAACTTTATGAGAAATTGGATGGATTGTCAAAGGCTTCAAACTCTGAAGAAAAAACTTCAGAAAATTTAAAAAATGCATCGGATGAGTTGCAGCAAAGTATAGATGTTTTTGCTCAGCTCTTGCCTTTATTGAAACAATATTACGAAGATCAATCAAAAGTTAAAGAAAACGGAGTGTAATCAATGTCGGCTGCAGTGAGCAGAACTCCTCATGAAATGGAGATGGGAATTAGAAGAAATATAACCCCTTCTGGACAAGTAGCAGATTCAAATCGATGTTTTAGTGTTAAAGCAATTGGAAGGTTTTTTTACTGTTCTTCAGGGACTGGCTTCGTGCTCGATTCTGCAATAAGCATTTTTGCTGGTGTTACTTCAACAAAATCATCACTTCCCTATGTAAATTACGTGGTGGCTGGTGGAGCAGCTGCTATGGCTATTATGCATCTAGCACAACTTATTTTAGTTCCCTGCATTGTTCCAAAAAAGGAATATGAAGAGAATGTCGATAGAATGCAGGATGAAATGAATGATCTTGGAAATAATGTTGTAGGGCTAGGAAAAAGTAATGCTGATCTCAGTGAAACAAGTTCCCGATTAAAAAACGCTGAAAACGATCTAAATAATAGAATTCAGGCAAGTGAGAAAATAATTGCTGATTTAAGAACACAGATAGCTAAACTTTCGACAGAACTTGAAGCATCGAATAAAAGTAACTCAGAAGCCGTTGCTGAACTAAGCGTTTTTAAAAAACTCTATCAGGAATGCAAAGATATCACACTTAATTCCGGTAGGGTGCTTGGTAAAATGGTGCAGCAGAACGCTGACCTTGCAAAAGGAAATGTAGAACTTGCTGTGAATGCGAAGCAGCTTCAAGAAGTAGCTCAGAACTTAGCCAGAGAAGGACAAGAGCTATCATCTGGAACTCAAGATTATCATAGAGAGAATGAAACATTTAAAAGATATATAGCTACCTTGGAACTAGCTGCTAGATCTAATGATGATTATATGGCCAGAGTAAAAACAATGTTGGATGCAGTATTAAGTAAGTTATCTGCAGAAGAAAATCAGATTATCCAGCTTCAAGTCCAAAGTGAAGCTTCAGAAAAAAGGGTCCAAAGTCAAATCGAGCAAATGAAGCAATTAATTGCCGAAGTTGCTAAACTAGCCCCGCAATTCAGACCTTTACTAGAGAAACTTGCTAAAATTGAAAAGAAAACCCCTTAGTCACAAATTAATTACATGAAAAAAATATTTTTAGCTGTTTTGGGAATTATTCTCATTGGCTGTTCATTGATCACAATGGACGCTGCATTTCCAAAAATTTTGGCGACCAAACGGATTTGGAATGAAGCGGATCATAATGCATTTACAGATCTGGTTCGTTACCAAGATCTATTTTTTTGTGCATTTCGTGAGTCTGATAATCATGCAGGTGGTGCTCCTGGAACTATACGCATCCTTTTTAGTAAGGATGGTGAAACTTGGTTCAATGGGGCTGTCGTCCAAATGCGCGGGCTTGATCTTAGAGATCCGATGCTCTCTGAGATGCCCGATGGTAGGTTGATGCTCAATGTTGAAGGAGCCATCTACGATCAATATGGCAAATTTATACGCCGAAATCCATTTGTAGCATTTTCAAAGAATGGAATCGATTGGACGCCACTGATTGATTTGGGAATGGACGACGATTGGATCTGGAGGGTAACTTGGAAGGATGGGATAGGATATGCCTTTGTCTATCATGCAACAGATTATCAGGAAGAGAAAATTCCTTGGAGCATAAGGTTGGTTAAAACTGAGAATGGACTGAAGTACGATACGATCAAAAGCTTTGAGATTCCTGGCAATCCAAGTGAAGCGACAATTCGGTTCAAAGAAGATGGATCCATGGTAACGTTATTAAGACGTTCAGGAAATGCTTGGATAGGCCATTCTAGTATACCTTATGATGTTTGGGAGTGGAATGAGACCAAAACCATTGTCGGGGGTCCTAATTTTTTAATTCTTCCAAATGGAAAGATGTGGGCTGCAATGAGAAAAGTAGATTTAGTCATGAAGGGAAAAGAAAAAGTTGCTTATACGAATACTGTTTTGGCAAGGATGAATGAGAAAAATCTTTTTCCAGAAATTGTTTTACCTAGCGGGGGAGACACAGGTTATCCTGGGATGGTCTATCACAATGGAAAACTATTTATAAGCTATTACTCTTCACATGAAAGGAAGCCTGGAATTTATTTAAGCTTGATCGAACTTCCCGACCAGGAAAATTAACCACGGAGTACACGAAGAGCACGGAGAGAGAGACAGAAGACAGAAGACAGAAGTCGAAGAAGGTACAATGGAAATTGTTGCTCGCGCGTAGCGCCCTGGAGTGCTGTGCCATAGGGCAACAGCACTCCAGGGCGCTCCGCGCAAGCAACAATTTTTAGTCCATATTGTCCATACTGTCTTCTTCTGACTTCCGACTTCTGTATTCAGTCTTCTTCTCCTCTCAGTGGTTAATTCTTAAGCAGATGATTCTTCTTTGAGCTTTTCGAGCTTGGCGTCGCATTTAATAAGTGATTCCTTATATTTTGCAAATTTTCCTGGGAGATGCGGCCTTGTAGAATAAGTCTCCCTTCGGTCGACTTACCCTAAAATTTTAGGGAGGCATGAAAAATTTTACTGTATATAAAGAAAAAAATTGTAAGCTCGTGAGCTTCTTATACAACAGGAGCTTACAATATCCCGATACAAAGTACGGAACTGGTCTCAATATAACGAATCTTTAAAAAAACGTGGTAGTCTTTCTCTTTGGATTAG
>JBDHQB010000034.1:0-24924 GCA_039806825.1 Parachlamydiaceae bacterium
AGAGACTGCATTTTCTCGATTTAAAGGGATATTCGGCCCAAAATTATTTAGTAAAAGCGTTGATAATCAAAATGTTGGGTTAATTCTTACAGCGCAAGTATTGAACAGGATGACACAGCAAGGAATGCCAAATGGGGTTATGATTTAAAGGAATAAGGAGTAATTTTAGGATAAGTCGACCGAAGAGAGACTTATCCTACAAGGCCCTTTAATGCCTGTTTTTATAAATATAGATCTGGATTTTCGAATTGAATAAGAGCCATTTCAATGGCCTGGATGGTATAGTCCTTACGGGTCACTCTTCCCTTAGTTAAAAGGCCGACAGCTCCCTCGGCAGAGCCTAATTTTGGATTCTTGGTAAGCCCCGATCTTAGATAAGCGTCACCCATATCAATTCCATCCTTTTTGATCATGTCTAAGATCTTGGGTGGAAGCTCGAATCCACAAGAAAAACCTGTAGCATAATGCTTGCCATCATAAATTGCACAAGCGCAAAACTCAATCATTCCGGTTTTAGTGCCAGGAGCTTTCATCAGTCCACTTTCAAGCCCAATGCTGTACTTACAATCTTTGAAGGCTTTTAAAGCTCTATTCTTGGCTCCTTGCACTGTTTCTTCTAAACTCATCGGTTGTTCAGAAACACCAGAAGGTGCAGCAAAATACTTAATGCGAAGCCCTGTAAACAGCGATGAGGTTCTCGTAACTTCCTCAACTGCCTGTATCTTAGTTGGATTTGAAGTTCCAATCGAAATATATCTATCAGCCTGGAGGACATCCGCCTTAAGAGAGCGGGCTTCCAGAGTTTGGAGAATGCTTAATTCCATTTATTCATTACCCAGGAGATAAGGTTAAAAAGAACAGTTAAAACAATGCTTAGGACAATGCAGGTTACTATAGGAAAGTAAAACGAACTGTTTTCCCCTTGGTAGGAGATATCACCAGGAAGCTTGCCCAAGGGAATGCCAATTTTAGTGGCTCCCCAAATGCAAAGGCCTATAAAAGCAATCCCTAATCCTATATAGAAAATTGTTTGTCCCATGCCTTTAAAACATATAGATTGGTAGTTTTTTTTTCAAGAATCGTAGACTTATTAAATAAACTATTTTATAATAAATATACAGAAAGTTAATTTATGGTTAATTTATGGGTGCGATTAGAAATTTTTTTAGTTATGAAGAATTTTCAAGTGATGATTTAAAAGCACTGCATGAGTCCATAAAATTTGTCGAAAAAAATTTCGAAAAGAAAAATCTCGATCAAGTCACCAAATACGTCAAACCTCTTTTGGCGGAAATTCATGAAAGCAAGTCTAAGCTTCGAGATGATCCAGGGTTTAATATCACTGACTATAGGCTCCTGGAAAAACTTGGCAATCGTTTAGAAAGAATTCAGAGCATTATCCAGCAGGAAATTCATCCAATAGACGAAGAGGGCCCAGAAAAAGGCTAAGGATTGTTCTCAAGAACAATATCCTTAAGGGCATTTAACCAAAGTGGATGATCGTTAAGTCCTTCCACAAGGTCAAGGGATTTTCCACCGTAATGTTTGAACTCATTTCCATATTCCTCGCTGATTTCAAAAATCGTCTCAAGGCAGTCACAAACAAATGCAGGGCAAAAAACGAGAACCCTTTCCTTACCTTGTTGAGCAAGACTTTTGATGACTTCACCTGTATAAGGTTGCATCCAAGGTTCTTTCCCCAGGCGAGACTGAAAACTGACAGAGCATTTTTTTTGAGGGAGTTGCAATTTATTAATCAATGCCTTCGTTGTGATGTAGCACTGTGCTCCGTAGCAATTTTTGTTTGAACTGCAAATTGTTTGGCAACAGTTAGGAGTTGTTTTGCATTCAGGATTAGCTTTTTTGAGCTGTCTTTCTGGTAAACCATGGTAGCTGAAAAGGTAATGGTCGTAAGATTCCAGAGAATACTTTTTGGCTATTGCCACAAATGCGTCGATCATCGAAGGGTGATCTGGAAAGCTATTGATGAAATGAAGTTTTGGAATAGTTTGAAGGGGTTTAACAATGTCCATAATTTTCTGATGAATAGATCCAGTTGTTGCTGATGCATACTGTGGAAACATCGGAAGAACGAGAATGTCGTTGACGCCTTGGCTTAGGAGCGAATGGATTCCTTTTTCGATGGATGGATTTTGGTAGCGCATGGCAAGTTCAACGTGGTGAGTGCCAGCTAGAAGCTTTTGAAGGCCCTGTTTGACTTTTTGTCCGTAGACCATAAGTGGAGAACCTTCTTCGGTCCAAATAGCTTTATAGGATGCTGCGGAAGCCTTGTAACGTGCGGGAACAATAATTCCACGGACGAGAAGCTGACGTTTGAGCCAGGGATAATCGATAACGCGGGCGTCAGTTAGGAATTCGATGAGGTATTTGTAGACATCTTTTGGAGCAGGGGAGTCCGGGGTCCCCAAGTTGACGAGAAGAACGCCTTTTCTGTTCATAAACATCCAGCATTAAAGATGCCTACATTACATGTAGAACAGATTTCTTTAAAGAAGATATTTTTTGCTCGCGCTTTTAAGCACTCCAGGGTGCTTCGCGCGAGCAACAGTTTATTAAACCTCTTCTTTGGGTTTTTCTGCTGGCGGTTCGCCGGCTAGTGCTGTAACTCGTCTTCGAACAGGTTTTAAGTTTCTTCCTACGACACGGCCATCATTGCTGTATAGTCTATTAATTGTGATTCCAGTTGCTTCTTCAATTGCAATCAATGCCCGAAGCTGCTGAACTTCTTTACTCAAATCTCCTGCCAAAGCCATCTGTTTCTCTTCGTCATCGATAGGTTCAATTCTTGCTTTTTCTGCTGATTCTAAGTGGGCTGCATTTGCAGCTGCTGCAGCTGGGGCATGAGCTCCTACTCCACCGTCAGCATCTTTTAAGACTAACAATGATCCTCTTTTTTCTGCGGATTCCCTTCTCCCATCATCATCACGCTGTTTTTCTTTTTCATCCAGAACTTCAACATTCCCTGCAGCGACTTGATAGTTTTTTCTAAATGGATGACCTTTAGGTAAATTGATGGCCATTAAGTAAATTAAATCATTGGAGTCAATTTGAGTGACTCGTGAAGGTGTAATTTGCGGTGCTGCACTTGAAATCAAAACGCAGCAATCACGAAATCCAACATTGATCTGAGTTGATTGCTGACTTTTTAAAGATTCAACGGCTGCAAGTGTATCTGCGATTGTTTTTCTTCGCGTGATTTCGTCTTGGTTAATTTTTTTTAGTTTTTTGATGCTTTTTTTGTTGGAGTCGTAGGCCTGGTTTCCAAAAAATAAGAGCAATAAAAAAACTCCTAAGGCGGATGTTGCTATGACAGGCCCCCAAGGCTGTTGAAACTCACAGGAAATTTCTGTGGTCGTAGGAACAGGAGTAGAACCATTATTAACGGGAGCAGGTATAGTGGCAGAAAGTTTTGTATTAGCTACAGCATTCCAAATTGTAAAAGCAATGGAAGCTATTGCACTTAAAACTGTACATATTTTTAAGGCAACATTAATTCTTTTACCGCTTTTGTCACTAAACCACTTCCCTTGCAAATGCTTTTCTTCTTCCTTAGCTTTAGCACCATTTTGAGCTAAAGAATGGGAAATCCCTTTTAATTTATCTACTTCTGTGGAAACGTCTGGAGTGCTTTTGTTTTCGCGATGGGTTAGTGCTGATTTAATTTGATTCTCTTGTGCATCGAAGTTTCTTACATTTCTATCATATTCTTCTTCGAGAGCTACTGTACTTGCATCGGGGCTACCCAATCTAAGAATAAAGGTCATAGGATCCTCCCTTCTGTAAAGGTGTTATTTGACTTATACCAGAAGGGAAATTGAAGGGATACAGATACCCAATTCGTGTCAGGCGTAGGAACAATACCTGGCATAATCTCGCGCAGCGCTCCAGGCGCAGAACGCGAGCCAACTGTTGGAAAAGGGATCCTAGCGTTGAACCTTTTTAGTTAAGACATCCCAAGAAGAGTCAATGGCTTCCTTGGTTTGAATGTCGTAAAGAGTGATCGTCATACGATAGTCTTCGTAGTTGTAAAGTTTATCAGACGTGACTGCTTTTGTGATGCGTACTTTGCCTAGAAATTGCGGAGCGATAGCGACATTATTCTGCAGTCTGCTTGAGTTTTGATACTGTGGATCGTTTGAAACACGATTCATAATCGCACTTAATTCCATATCATCTTGACTATCACCAACTACAACTGTGAAACGACCATCATCGATAGCACTACTTTCGATAATATCCCTAATCATATCGGTTGAGATGTAGCAATCTGTTCGATTATCAATCTCAGTAATAATGATTCTTGGCTTACCATTCTCAAGAAGCCATCCACTTTTATAATACCAACGGTCCATCAAATCGCAGGTAATTTTAGTCGTCTGAATGCGAATATCCCCAGCGCCGTAACGCCAGTCTAATTTTTCATTCCAGCAGTTGCCTGGCGTAATATCTGTTGCAGTTCTGACTGTACGGCAGCAACTTGTAAAAGAGGTCGCAGCTATTAGAGCAAGAAGTGTCATTTGAATGTAAGATTTCATAGGATCTCCTATTTTAACGGAATTGTTCCGGAATTAAGATTTTTGTGACTCCAGGGTGCAATCTAAACACATTGACTACACATAATGAGCCTGGCTTCAGATTTAATGACGTCTGATAATTGGGTTCCCCAGGGATTTCTATATTTAATACTTTTTGCCCAGGCGCTGTTTCCCATCGTGCTAGATCGATTCGATAAGGAAGAGTTCCCCATGCGCGAGTGTCTGCTTGAGTTGCTGCATTTATAACGAGCATTCCAATATCCGCAAACGCTCCGAGCATAGGATCACGTTCTTGCATGTATCCCACCGTCGCGCGCCGGATGAGAATTCTGGCAGCACCACGAGCTGCAATGATGGGCATTTTCTTGCACAACTCCCATTCAGCGGTTTCCGCAATGTTAATTCCCGTTACAAAAGGTTCAGCGCATGAGCCTAACGATGCTTTTAGGTGTGTAGGGTAGGAGTAAGGCGGTTCCCAATAAGCTGGAACTGGAATTCCAACGAGTGAGGAACAGGCAGGCGGTATTCCGGACGAGTCTAAAAGCATTTCTAAGGCGAACATAGAAACGACACTGGCGTCAGATGTTGTCGAATATTTTTGCGGAACATTGCCATTGTGACAAACGACAAGAACAGTGGCATTTTCTGTTTCAATGGATTCCGGAGGTTGCAGGCAAGGGTTGATTTCTGTAGCTTGCCGATAAAGGATGTCGGCATTGCTAAAATCCCCGCGTTTTTCTAACAGAAGTGCAAAAAGATATTTGGCAAGAGGATTGGGTGGCATATAAAGATCTTTTGTCAGCTTTGCATTTGCATAACCTAAATTTTTTTGTTGCTGCCACTCCTCGGCTTGTCGGAGAATTGCTTGCGCATTGCTGAAATCCCCTTTGTGAAAGAGAGCTAGTGCAAAGTAAATTCTACAAAGGACCTGTTCGAAGTCATCACCTGGATAAGCACTTTCGGAGTCTTGGAAAAGGATTTGGGCTGTAAGATCTCCAGCTGAGGCTTGATTGTAAAAGTCAATCGATTCAATGGCCAGATTGTAGTCAGCAATGGAACCCTCGATATCGTTATCGGCGAAGCGGGTGGTTGCTCGGTCGAGAAGGAGGCAGACAGCATCCTTGCATCGACGGAAGTCATTTTTGGGCATCGATTTATTTAGAGACTGGGTTAAACGGTCGTTAGCGTAGGAAAGATCGCCGAGTTGATAGGCGTAGACGGCATCTTCTTGTAGCGCAAGTCTTGAAGAACAGCCTTGCAGAAGTAGTCCACAGAAGATAAGGCAAAGAATATATCGCATAAGTTTAAGCTTTTCAATTGCTTACGCAGAAAAGCATAGAAACCACGCCCTAATTTTGCAAGAAAAAAGAAGCGGACACAGCGAACGCCTCCCGCGAAGTGCTTGGAATGCGGTGGCGGAACGAAGTGGAGCTACCGCATTCCAAGCGCTTCGCGGGGGGCGTTCGCTGTGTCCGCTATGTCCGCGCTAGTTTTGCTGCAGCTCTTTTTCGAGGGCATCCCAGCGGACACGTTCTTCGTCAAGGAACTTCTGAAGATCCGTCATATCTTTTTCTAAGGCATTGATCTTCTCTTGGTAGTTCTTTTCGCGATCAAGGAACTTTTGTTCTTTTTCCGAATAATGGTCTTGCGATGTCATCATCGTACCATGCAAAGCATCCAATTCGGCACGAGCATTTTCAAGCTGATTTTCCAATTGCTGGATCACATTCTGAGCATTTGCAGATTCCTGCGTTAGCTGATTTTCCAGCTGAATGACTTTATTCCGCAGAGAATTTAGCCCTGAAAGAGCTTCCTCTTTTTGCTGATCTGTGACCTGAGCCTTCTGCAATGCTGCTTCTCGCTCATCTTCTAAAGCTGCAATGAATCTATCATGGTCCTGAACTTTATCATAAGCCAGTTGTTTTTCTTTGCGAAGTTCCTCTTCTAACGTCTTGGTATGAGCTTCTAAAAGTAATAGCTGGTCATGAAACTCTGTAGAACTTTGAACAGCTTTTTGTGAATGGCTTTGGAAATCTCTTTGAACCTGGTCGTACTTCTTGGAAAGGTTTTCCAACTCTTCAGTAATGAGTATTTGTTGCGCTTCGGCAATTGACAGCTTACTTTGAGCATCGTCTCTTTCTTTCTCAAGATTATTTACAGCTTCTACCAACTCATTGACCTTAGACTGGTGCTGTTCTATTTCATGACGGTATTTCGCTAAAGCATCACGTTCATTAGAAAGTTCGTGCTTCAATTCTTGAGTTAAGTTTTCTAGCTCTTGAATTTGATTGAGATACCCTTCATGACTTTCTTTTGAAGATTGTTCTTTTGCTTTGAAGTCTGTTTCCAAAGTCGCATATTTATCTGAAAGCTGATCCAGCTGTTTTAAAAGATCGTTTTGCTTTTCTTCTGCAGCTGACAAACTTCTCAAGACCTGTTCACGTTCAGTTTGAAAATTATTGAAGGACTCTTCAATTTCATTAGAATGAGCTGTTTTAGTGTGATGGAACTCATCTTGCAATTGTGCATATTTGTGTGTCAGCTCTTCAAATTGAGCCTGGATTTCCGCATTTCTAGTCTCTAAAGTATTTGCGTTTTTCAATGCTTGGTCACGTTCAAATGCTAGATTTGAGGCTGATTCATTTGCCTCACTATGTTGCAAACGAACATCGGCATGCTCTTTTTCCAATTGAGTATGCTTTTGTGTAAGCTCATTGTACTGATCTTGTAGTTCTGCTTTCTTAGCTTCAGCAGTTTCAAGATTTTTGAAAGCTTGTTCACGTTCAAATTCTAGGTTTAAGATCGTCTCATTTGACTCATCACTATGTCTAGCAATAGTTGCGGCTAAGTCTTGCTCAAGCGCTAAAGATTTATTTTTTGCTTCTTCATAAAGCCTTGTCAGTTCCACCTGTTGCTTCTCAGCTTCTTCTTTATGTTTTGCAAAAGTTGTTTTTTCACTTTCTAATGCATCATGGAGTTTTTGAGTTAATGCTTCTAGATCTTGGATTTGTTGAGCAAAGTTGTCTTCATTGGAGTTTGCAGTCTCATGATGTTGCTTATATTCTGATTCAAGGCGTGCATATTTTTCTGAAAGTTCGTTGACTTGCGTTAGAAGTTCATTTTGTCTTTCTTCTGCAAAAGCTAAACTTTTGAACGCCTCATCACGCTCAGTTTCTAAGGCATTGACGATCTCTTTATCGATGCTTTCAAGCGTCATGAGATTAGTGAATTTGTCTTCAGACTCTTTTTTCTCAAGCATGTGGGTAAGCTGGGTGAGTGAAGCATCCAACTTTTGATGGGCAGCTTCTTCTTTGTAAATTGCAAGCTGTTCTTCCATTTCTGTCAGTTGATTTTGATGATTCAGCGTTTCAAGTTGTAGCAAACCTTCTAACTCAGCATATTTCGCATTGATACGTTTTAGCTGCTCAGCAACCTCATCTTGTCCATGAATATAGAGCTCAAGTTTTGCTAGGGCAGCGTCCCTCTCAAGTTCTGCTTTGACAACTAGGATTTCCCAATTTTTGATCCAATCAGAAATTTCATTCTCTCTATCATCGCTAGCCAATGAAAGATTGATAAGATGTGTTTGTAGGAGTTTTCTCTGATCTTGTTCATAGGCAAGTTTATCGTCTATGCCATCATATTCCTTTCTGATCTCACGTTCGCGAAAAGCATCTAGAAGTTGCTGTGCTTGGAGCTCATCTTCCCTTTCAGCACCCACCCTAGCAATTTTCATGAGAGTATTTTCATCTTCGCTTCTAAGAGATGTAATGGTTTCATTTGCTTTTGCGAGTTCTTGCTGGAGAGCCCTAATTTTATTCTCAAGTTGTGCATGCAGTTTAAGATCGGCTTGTTTTGCATTCAAAGTTTGTTGAAGAACAGTTTGCAAAGTCTCATGTTGGTCAGTGATCAACGCATGGGCTCTTTTGTGCTCAGAAACATCGTTATGATGCTGATATGTTTGCAGCACGTGATAGATCTCGTGATCTTCGTCAATCGCTACAGCATTTTTACTGACTTTGAGCAATGCCTCTTGAACCTTGTCATGGGTTTCGTTAAGCGCCGTTAGCTGTTGAGATAATTCTTCAGAATATTTGTCCCAAGTATTTTGTTCTTGTCTAAGTTCCTTTTGGCGTCCACGTTCCGTTTCGAGTTGTACGGATAAGAATTCAATCTCAGTATTTAAGCTTCTAATTTGATTTTCTAGCTCTTGTCTGGATAGATTATGTTCCTCAAGAGTCTGGTTGAAATGTTCTTCTTTAGATTTAAGCTCATCTTTCTTTTGCTTTAAAGCCAGCTTCCATTTTGTATCATCGGAATTATAGGAGTCTAGTTTCTCTTGAAGTTTTTGCCTTTCAGCTTTTGCCAATACTTCCATCTGGTGCAGCTCATCGAGATGTTGAGCATAAACCTTTTCTTTATTGTCTTTGAGCAATGCAATCATTTCAGAAAGTGAACCAATCGTCACTTCATTGACTTGAGCCTTATGCTTGTATTCAGCGATTTCACCTTCCAAAGCGGCAATTCTATCTTCAAGTTTTGATGTCGATTGGTTTTTTGCTTGAAGTTTTTGATGGAGCGAGCGCAATTTGCTGTTATCGATTGCATGGTCTTTGGCAAAAAGGGTGCGGTTGAGCTCTCTGATTTGTGAATTCAAGGCATTGATTTGATTATTGAGCAAAGCAATCCGAGCTTCTTGCTGAGCTGTTTTATCGCGTAGCACAACCAGTTCGTTTGAACTTAGTCCCATTTCTGGAAGTTGACTATTATTGTTGGGTTTTGAAACTTGAAGAGTTTTCTTTTGCACTGGACCAGGTTTTGAAAACGGAGAATCTCCAAGAAGGGGATATGTAGGACCCAACAACCCTCCAAAAGTGACAAGTCCCATTGTCACACCTATGCCCAAGTTAATTCGAAGGGCTGTTTTTAAATAAGAACCAAGATTGTATTGTGGGTTCATCTTAAAGAGATCTTTACGCATAGGTTTAGATTCCTGTTGCTTTGTTATTTGCTAGCTAAATCTTTAATAATTGTTGGGATCGCGCTCTCCCCATATTTTCCTGCGCGATAATCAATGGCCATCTGTTCAAGGGTCACTATAGGAACTTTGGAGGCATGGCCAGCCTGTCCAAAGGATCGCATTCTTTCTTCACACACTTTTTGCATGGCATCTCGTGCCGGCTGCATGTAACCGCGAAGGTCAAATTCAGCGAGATTTTCAGTTAAGAATTTGCGGACTGCACCGGTCATCGCGAGGCGGTTATCGGTGTCTACGTTGATTTTTCTAACTCCTGCTGCAATGCCTTTCAATATTTCTTCCAAGGGAACTCCAAAGGTTTCTTTCATCTTGCCGCCATAGCGATTGATAGTCGCCACAAGATCTTCGGGTACCGAACTGCTTCCATGCATCACAAGATGGGTGTCAGGCAGCTTTTCATGGATTTCTTGAATTCTTTTTATAGCCAGAACATCACCCGTAGGCTTTTTGGAAAATTTGTATGCCCCGTGACTTGTTCCAATTGCTACTGCCAAAGCATCGACTCCTGTACGTTTGACAAAATCGACCGCTTGGTCAGGATCAGTTAAAAGTTGTTCTAAGGTCAATTTACCTGTTGCTCCGTGCCCATCTTCTTGATCTCCATGGCCTGATTCAAGAGATCCCAAAACTCCTAACTCACCTTCAACGGAAACTCCTAATGAGTGTGCAACATCGACAACATAACGTGTAACTGCGACATTATATTCGTAGCTCGATGGTGTTTTCCCATCCTCCATTAAGGATCCATCCATCATGACACTAGTGAAGCCATTTTTGATGGCACTAATGCAAGTTTCTGGTCCATTGCCATGATCTTGGTGCATGACTATCGGAATTTCAGGATAAAGTTCAGCGGCGGCAAGCATCAAATGTCGTAAGTAAGCATCATTTGTATATTTGCGCGCGCCTCTACTTGCTTGGATAATGACAGGGGATTGAGTTTTTCGAGCAGCTTCCATGACTGCTTGAATTTGCTCCATGTTGTTAACATTCAAAGCGCAAACACCAAAATTATTCTTCGCAGCATAATCCAATAACGGCCGCATAGGTATAAAGGGCATCTTAAACTCCAAAAAAAAATAGACAGTAAAGTTTTTTGATAAAGTGAGTTGTATAAAAACTCAAGACGAAATTTGACTAAATGCGTAAACTCACGCAAAATGAGCATTGATTCAGAGGGGATATGGGAGAAAGACATTTGCATACGAATCGTTTAATTCATGAGAAATCACCGTACTTGCTTCAGCATGCCCATAATCCTGTCGATTGGTACCCGTGGGGACAAGAAGCGTTCCTCGCTGCCAAAGATTTAGATAAGCCCATCTTTCTTTCCATCGGATATGCAACTTGCCATTGGTGTCATGTCATGGAGAAAGAATCCTTTGAAAATCAAGATATTGCAGATCTCCTAAATGATAACTTCGTTAACATCAAAGTGGATCGGGAGGAGCTTCCCGAAATCGACAGTTTGTATATGGAGTTTGCGCAAAGCATGATGTCCGGCTCTGCCGGCTGGCCCTTGAATGTGATCTTGACTCCCGACCTTGAACCTTTTTTCGCTGCAACCTATTTGCCGCCATACACTGCTCATGGTCTCATGGGATTGAACGATGTGATCCAACGTATTGAAGAAGTTTGGGATGGAGAAGAAAGGGAGAGGATAATCCAGCAAGCCTCAAGGATTGTTGAAGTCTTTCAAGAAAATATCCATGTGAAAGGGGATCAAATTCCCTCCAAAGATATGATTGAATCCACCGGTGAAATGTTTTTTAAATTAGCCGATCCTGTTTTTGGCGGATTAAAGGGAACACCCAAGTTTCCAATTGGATACCAAAGCAGTTTTTTCCTCCGTTATTCTGCTCGAAAACAAGACAGCCGCGCTTTATTTCTTGTTGAGCGTACACTCGATATGATGCAGCGAGGAGGGATTTACGACCATTTGGGTGGAGGTTTTTCCCGTTATAGCACGGATGAAGAATGGTTTATTCCCCATTTCGAAAAAATGCTCTACGATAATGCTTTGCTTGCCCATAGCTATTTAGAGGCTTGGCAAGTCACAGGAAAACCGTTGTACAGGGCTATTTGCGAAGAGATTTACGAGTATATATTACGCGACATGACTCATCCAGAAGGAGGATTTTATTCTGCCGAGGATGCCGACTCTGAAGGGCATGAAGGGTATTTTTATACATGGGATTATCACGAGCTTCGTCAAATCCTTGGGGATCATGAGAACTTCGAACTCTTTTGTGAATTTTATGGAATTACACCAGAAGGCAACTTTGATGGACGCAATATTCTTCATACTCCTTTGAGAATTGATGAATTTGCCACCAAAAACAAATGGGATACTGATACCCTGGAAAATTCCTTTTATGAAATGAAGAGAACCTTGTGGAAAGAAAGGGAAAAACGGCCTCATCCCTTTAAAGATGATAAAATCTTAAGCAGCTGGAATGGGTTAATGATTTTCAGCCTTGCAGAGGCAGGATTTGCCTTTAATGAGCCTAAATACATTGAAGCAGCTAAAAAAGGTGCTACCTTTATCAGGCAAAATTTGTGGATTGATGGACAACTTTGGAGAAGATGGCGCCAAGGAGAAGCTAACTTCAGAGCAGGTCTTGATGAGTACTCCTTCTTAATCCGAGGAGTTCTGACACTGTTTGAAGGGGAAGGAGATCCCAATTGGTTAGCCTGGGTCATTGAAATGACAAAAAAACTCAAAGAAAAATTTAAAAATGAGGATGGGGCATTCTTCCAGACAGATGGTACGGATGAAAATCTTCTTTTGAGAAAATGCCAGTTTTCTGATGGTGCCGAACCTTCTGGAAATGCGATCCATACAGAAAATCTTTTAAGATTGAACCAAATCACTTTTGAACAAGGGTATTTAGAACAAGCTGAAGATGTGTTGCGTGCTGTCAAAACATTTATGGACAATTATTCACCAGCATATACCTATCATGTCATGAATTTGGATCGTTATTACGATAGAAATGCACCGCTATTTGTTCTCGCTTTAAATGACAAAGAGCAAGGGTTAGTAGAAATAAGGACTGCTATTTTCTCCCATTTTATTCCGCATAGGGCTCTTATCATTAAAAGAAAAGATGACCCTGCTTTGTTAAACTTGATTCCTTCGTTACAGACGTATATACCTATAGATGGTAAAACAACACTTTACATATGCTACAAGGGGGTATGCCAAAAACCATTGATCGAGCAATCAGAAATGGTTGCAGCGATCCATAAGATGTGATCTAAATAATTGAGATTAAAGAAAGAAACTGATAATATTGCCGAATAGTTTTACTCTATAAAAATTATGAAAAAAGATCAAAATCTGCTCGAACTGTTTAAAGAAGTCTCCCAATCAAAGAATTACCATCTTTTAGAACGTTTTCATGACACCTCCACTTGGGCTGGCATGACTGAAGAGGAAAAAAAATACCTTTCAGAGCTGTACTTTCAACAGGGTATTGAGCTCATTAAAGTCAATTTTCCTCAAAGTGTGGAATGTTTTGACCTTGCTCAGATGCTAGTTCCAAAAGATTATGAGATGCTACAAGTGATTGCCAGGGTTTGGATTGAACAATTGCCTAATGAGCATGGTCAACGGGAAGCCTCAAAAAATTACCAAAAATATACGACCCGGGTGCCAGATTCCTTCAGCGCTTGGTTTGAATGGGCAGAGATCCTCTTTAGTTTAGGGGTAATGACTGACGAATCTCATACGTTGATTGAAGCTGTAGAAAAATTTGCTTACGCCTACCAATTAGCGAAGAAGCAAGGGATTGCTTATCCATTGGAACTCCTTTGGCATTGGGGTTTATGCTGGAATTATCTTTCAAAACACTCAGAAGAAGCCGTTGATGTTCGTAAAGCTCTTGAAAAATACAATCAAGCCGCTGATGAAGGATTGACACATCCGCTATTTTATTGCGACCTAGCTCAATCGTTTGCAAGACTCGGTAGCATGATCGGCAAAGACGAATACTTCCTTCAAGCTTTAGAATTTTATAAAAAAGGGATTCAAGGTTCGCCGCAATATTATTTGGCCAGATTTGAAATTGCGTGCGTTTACGATCATCTCTATGAAGCCTATGGACTCGATGACTACTTTACACAAGCAGAAGCCTACTTCCTATCCGCTGCTCGATTGAACACCAGCCATTACTTACTATGGCTAAAATGGGGTGAGATGTTAGCTCGTGAAGGTCGGTTGAAAAATGACCACGAACTCATGGTTTCCTGTCTGGAAAAATTTGAAAAAAGCGATGCTTTGCAACCTAACCATCCACAAATTTTGACAAGATGGGCAGAAGCTTTGACCTGTTTGGGATCTAAAGAAGAAAGATTAGACCTTTTGCAAGAGGCTAAAGAAAAAATATCACAAAGTTTGCTGATTGCTCCTGATGAAGTCGATAGCTGGTGGGTATATGGACATGCTTTAAGCGAACTGGGACACTACTTTGATCATACAGATCATTTTTACGAAGCGATCAAGCAATTTGAATGTGGTCTAGTGATAGATGAGAAACATTCTGTTCTTTGGTCAGGGATAGCAACAGCCTATTTTGCTATATCTGAAATTAAGAATGATCCCACTCTGCTAGAAAAATCTGTTTACTATTGCGCTAAAGCCATTGAAAACGGTGCTGAGGATCAGCCGCAGTGCTGGAACGATTGGGGCGTTGCGCTCATGAAACTCGCAGAATTGAAGAATGATACCCGCATTTTGATTAGTGCATGTGAAAAATTCGAGCAGGGGATCGCACGTAGAAAAAATAAGCCTTTGGGGAGTGTCTACGGCGATGCAGAGCTTTTCTATAATTACGGTTGCGCCTTGGACTTTTTAGGCGACTACCATGAAGAGCCAAGTTATTACGAAAAAGCTGTTGGAGTGCTAGCTCAAGTCGTTCATATTGCTCCAGAATATTCAGATGCCAGATATCATTTTGCTTTGGCTCTGACTCATCTAGGAGTCATGACTGGCGAAGTGGAGTTCTTGCAAAGAGCTGTTGAAAATTTCTATATCTTGTTACGAGAAGATCATGAGGATGAAGTGACCTGGAACGATTGCGGGATTACCCTGCTTTCGCTGGCTCAGATGCTTCATGATCCGATAGTACCCCATCATTCTCAAGCCATGTTTGAGGAAGCGGAATCCAAGTTTATGCATGCGTTATCATTAGGACATAGGCAAGCGAACTACAATTTAGCTTGTCTCTTTTCGGTGATGGGCAATTTCCCAGAAGCGATGCATTACCTATTGAGAGCGCGGGATATGGACCAGTTGCCTCCGATCGAAGAGTTGATGCAAGACGAGTGGCTCGATGGCATCCGCCCAACCATTGGCTTCCAGTCCTTCATCAATCAATTGTCGCAGCCGTAGCCGCAAAGCGGCTTGGAATGCGGTGGCGGAACGAAGTGGAGCTACCGCATTTGCCCTGACCGCAAGCAACGTTTTCAACCTCAAAACCATTATTGAAAATTCTTGGATTCAAAAAGATTTTCCGGCGGTCAGGGCAAAGGCGGTAGCTCCACTTCGTTCCGCCACCGCATTCCAGGCGCTGCCGGGTTCCCTGCTCTTGAGGTGTATTCTCGCGTCACTTGAGATTTATGTATATCTTTCAATTTTTGTCTGTATTCGTTACAAACAAACCTATGCTTAAGCCAATCCAAAAGGTCTACAATACTGTGCTTTTTTATGGGACTATTTTTCTTTTTCCTATATCTCCAGGGACTTTAGCATGGAAATTATTTAGGAATAAGAAAGGTAAAGTCCCTTTTATCAACAGAGATTTAATTTGTGATGTGCAGACATTAAATGCATTACCAAAGAATGATAACTCCCTTGATGAATTCACCACAGCATTTTCACCCTTTATTCCTTTATTAACGCTTAATGGAATTCCCTGGAAAGTACGTAGGGACGTTCTCATGCATGGCCTACGGAACATGAATATTGACAAAGCACTCCAGTTTAAAGTTCCTATCAAACAAGGGGATATCTATTGGGATGTTTTTGAGAACTTCTTCCATATCGGTTTTCAATTGATCTTTGGAAGAAAAGATACCAAGCAAGATTTCGATGAAATGTACCCAGGTGTTTTTGATATCAACCGAATCATTAAAAGGCAGGAAGGTTTTCCAAACAAAAAGGCACGCTGGAAGCTTTATCATCATGTTCTGAAGCTACTCTCGGAAAATAACAACAGCTTTATATTTGTCCATTCAAAAGAATTTCAAGACTTAAGTGAAATAGATAAAATTTCTTTAGTTGTGGAAGATATTTTGACTAGCATATGTATCCAATGCACAGACCTGGTCTGCCATTTGATCTTGCTTTCCTCTACACATAGGGAAATGTTTGAATCAAAGCTTGATCATTGTATCAATGAAACTCTGCGCTTGTATCCTCTCACCGACATTTGGGCCCGAAAATCTTATAATGGTGAAAGAGGATGGATCGCCTCATTAATTCAACTTAATCGGAGTGGATGGGATGATCCTGATACTTTTAAACCTGAGCGTTGGGATAATGAAGATCATCCGCAATTAATTTCGTGGGGATTTGATTCAAGAAGCTGCCCAGCGTCAAAGATAGGTTACACTCTGGCTAAAAGGGTCTTTCAGGAATTTTTTTTGAAGGAAAATATTTATATCAAACCCGCTTCGAACTATGTACACGATAGAACCTTTGCTTCTGGATGTCAGGTTTGGATTGCGAAAGATTTAAAGTCAGCACCCATGGATTGGAAGTACAAAGGCAAGTGGAAATTCCTAGGGCAACAATGGCTTTTCAACAAATTTCGCGTCTTCAATCAAAAAGAACTTTGGTAGTTACAGTCGAAAAGTTCAACAATCCCAATCGTTTGCACAATGTTGGTGTTGAATTCTATAGTTTATTTCTAATTTAAATAATATATAGATAATAGAATTTACTATTTTGATTCTTCTACAACTCCGAATGTGTTCTGGCTTCCACTGGATGAATTAAATTTTGCTGAGGGAGCACCTATCTTAAAATTGGATGTAGCTGGAGGAAGGGTATATTCAGGAAATGCAAAAGAAAGTTTAAGGCCGGAAAAGCCCTTTACGTTCTTCCCTGCCGGTATTTAGTAGAGCATAGTTTGCTTACATAGTGGTGACCTTTCCGCAGGCATGGAGTGCGGTAGCGGAGCGCATGCGGAGCTACCGCCATGCGTTGAAAGACAAGCTTTTTAGCATTACGTGCAAGGCAATAAGCTTACTACTTAACGCATGGCGGTAGCTCCGCATGCACTGCGCTACCGCACTCCACGCCTGCGGAAAGGCCACCGCTTGGTATTATTTTTTATTTTTGCTACGTTTGTTCTTCGTAGCGGACAAGGGCTTGGGGATTGACGCACAATTGGCTAATGTAAGAAGCATAGCTATCTATGACTTTTTGGTATGACCTCAGCCGCTTGGGATTCGCATGGGCAACTGTATGTAATTTCAACTTTGTCTCGTAAGATTTCAGTCTTTGAACAAGGAGTTCTTTAAGTTCATCATGAAATAAGATTAAACTAGCACCATTCTGCTCAAGTTTTCTACGCCCATTCTCAACCTCAGACTTAAGTTTATCCCTCTCTTGAGGAGTTAAGGATCGATCAACAATGAGTCTTCGAATCCTTTCATCAAGTTTTTCGATAAATACATTTCGCTTATGTATCCATGCATTGTTTTGAGAAATCCATTTCCTTAATTTAATCTCAGGTGACTTCGTTTCATCTAGAACTTCAACACTGAGTAAAGAGAATTTGGAATAATTATTGTCCCTATAAAAAGCGGATAAATATTTAACAAAACCATTTAGAAAATTTTCAAGGTCATCATAAACAACAGCTTCAGGAAATATTGTTACGGGATTATAGAAGTTTGGATCGAGAAATGCAAATGTCTCTCCCAATGATAACAAGATAGCATGGCTACTTTTCCCGGAATGAAGGACTAAGATATATCTATTTGGAGACTTTGAATAGTTTCGAATGCAAGAAGGTAAGCTAGCGATATGCTCATCAATTTCGTGATATGTGAACTCACCCAAATGAATATTTTTAAGTATTGTTACAGGGATTTGATTTTGATTTACTTGTTGATAAAGTGATTTTAATTTCAACTTTTCTTCAGGATTAATTTTAGGAGAAAAAAAGCTTCTTAATAATTTTTCAGTGTGTATCCCAATATCAAGATAGGAGGTAAATAAGAAGCTATACTCATTCCAAGTATTAGGGAATGAATTTTTATGCTGGTAGATCCAATATCCAAATTTTTTTTGCCTTTCAGAATCCTTTTTTTCTTCCTCTTTGGATTTAGTTTCATTTAATACATATCGAATATTTTCAAGTTCTTTTTCATCGTATTTACCTGTAAAATTTCCCCAACGAGCCATTGCAGCTAATTTCCCCAAAACACCGTGAACTACGGTAGGATTGAGTGTCACGAGCTCTGACTGTTGGCAATTAAGTACTATACAAGCATCTTCCCTAAGTTGTGGAAATGCTGTAGGAGGATTGTTAAAAATGACTTTTCCAGTTTCAATTCTATGCGGATCATAAAATCCTCCTAGGATATTATGTAAGGAGTAAGCAAATTGAATAAAGCTTCCTGAAAGCTCCATACCGATTTGATATAAGGGAGTTGCAATCAGTAATGAATCTCCCATGCAAGTTCCGCCTGTTTTAGAAATTCTATTTTTTCTATCTCTTCTCACCAGCAGTGTTAAAGTTGCAAGTTCGATTGCATCTGATAGCTTTGCTACGAACTCATCTATTTCTGAAACAGGAATGGAGGTATCTATAAGATTGTTTATGCAGTCTAAAGCGACTAATGGAGACTTCCGATAAAGAGTTTTGTGCTGAGCTTTAGCAAGTTTTAAGAGTTCATCTTTAAAAGCTTTTAGATTTTCTTTTGTAATTTCTTTTCCATCAGAATTTTTTTCTAAAAGCATTTTGATTGCATTGTGATTTTTCTGTAGAAATCGCATCACCATTTGATAATGGGGATGGTCTTGGTATTTAGTTTTAACACTATCTAGTCTACTCTGAACTCGGTTTGCTAATCCGATAGTTTGCTCAGTGATATTTTTATAGACTTCAACTTCTGTTAATTTAAATTTATCAACATCGAATCCTTTTTCATTGACCAAAGTTTTGAGCTTTTCAGTCAGGTATGTACGATATAAGAGTGTTGTCCCATTGTCCCAAAATCGATGAGATGTGTATTGAATATCGACAATTTTTTGAAAAATATCCTTTACAATTTCACTAATAGGATCAGAAGGTTGCGAGATTGAATTATTTGTTAATATAGGTTGTAATGCTTTAATTTCTAATCTTGAAACAATACACATAATTTCATGTCTATAATTTTTATTAAAAATTATATCACAAAATATATTTTATTAATATGTTAATCGTAATTTTAATCGGAGGGTAGACTTATTTAATTGTTACTCGCGCGGAGCGCGAGCAACAATTTTTAACACTGCAAAGCGCAGGCAACAATTTTAGAGGCCGCGGTCGCTGCGCTTACGGTCAGTTTCGGCTAGGATCTTTTTACGCATGCGGATGCTGTCTGGAGTTACCTCGATCAACTCGTCGTCTTGGATGTAGTCGATTGCTTGCTCAAGAGTAAACCTTCTTGGAGGTGTCAAAATAATATTTTCATCACTTCCAGCTGCACGAACGTTGGTCAACTGCTTGCCTTTTGTTACGTTCACCACGAGGTCGTTGTCCCTGGAGTTTTCTCCAACAACCATCCCTTCGTAGACGTCATCGCCTGGAGTGACAAACAACGTTCCACGGTCTTGCAAGTTAAAGCAGGCATATCCATTCGTTTTGCCTGGACCATTTGAAATCAATACACCTCTTTGACGTCCAGGTATTGTACCCTTCCAAGGAGTAAAGCTATCAAAAATCGATGTCAAAATCCCTAAACCTCTAGTTACAGTCAAGAATTCGTTCCTGTAGCCCATTAATCCTCTTGTAGGCATTAAGAATTCTAAAGAGGTAATCTTATGTTCATCAGTATCCAAATGCTGCATTTCACCGCGTCTTCTCGACAATTCTTCGATGACCATCCCCGCATATTCTTCAGGAACTTCAACATGAACTCTTTCTAAAGGTTCTTGCTTTTCCCCATCGACTTCCTTAATGATAACTTGTGGCTTTGATACGCTAAATTCGTAATTCTCACGACGCATTGCTTCGATCAATACTGAAAGATGCAATTCTCCTCTTCCAGCTACCGTAATCTTATCTTGATCCCTTGACTCAGTAATTCTAAGGGAGATGTTGGCTCTCTTTTCTTTTAATAATCTGTCACGAATTTTATTCATTGTGACGTGTTTGCCGCTTTTACCTACAAATGGACTGTTATTTACGGTAATATCCACAGAAACTGTAGGCTCATCTAATTTGATCGGAGGCAATTGGACCACCTCTCTTGGATCGCAAAGGGTGTCACCAATTGTGACTTCTGGAATACCTGCCAAGCTAACAATATCCCCAACACTTGCCTCTTCGAGCTCAACTTTTTCTAACCCAAGATAGCCTTGAATCTTTGTTATTGTACAGCGGGTTTCTGTCCCTTTAGAATCTACATGGATGACAGATTGTCCCTTTTTGATAGTTCCTTCCAAAATACGTCCGCTTGCCAATCTGCCTAAATAATCATCGTAACCAATGGTGGCAGCTTGCATGAGGAAAGGCTTCTCCATATCCCCCTTAGGTGCTGGAACTGCATTAATGATCAATTCAAAGAGGGGACGCATATTTTCGCGCGGATCATCAAGTAGGTGAGTTGCAAAGCCGTTGATTCCGGAAGCATAGCAGTATCTAAAGTCGAGCTGTTCATCAGTTGCTCCAAGCTCAGTGAAAAGGTCGAAAGTTTCATCCAACACTTTATCTGGAGTTGCATGGGGCCTATCAATTTTATTTAAAACAACAATGGGCTTTAATCCCATCTTTAATGACTTAGAGAGTACAAAGCGAGTTTGCGGCATAGGACCTTCTTGCGCATCAACCAATAATAACACTGAGTTGACCATTCCAAGAATCCTTTCAACTTCTCCTGAAAAGTCAGAGTGTCCTGGGGTATCGATGATGTTGATCTTAAAATCTTCAAAATAAACAGATGTATGTTTTGCAAAGATTGTGATCCCACGCTCTTTTTCCTGATCATAGGAATCCATAACTCGTTCAGGCACATATTGGTTATCGCGGAAGATGTTGGACTGTTTAAGCAGGCTATCGAGCATTGTAGTCTTGCCATGGTCGATATGTGCAATGATGGCGATATTGCGTATTTTTTGCGGGGAAAACATAATCTTATTTAGCCTTTTTCATTAATAAAAGTGCCACCCATAATACCAAACGACCCTTCATAAAACAAGTTTTATTTTTCACCTTGTTTTAAACAATAAATTGGGGTATTATTTTGTCGACATTATAGGAGGTAGCGTGGATGTGGAAAGAGTAGGCACTCCAGATGAGATGGATGACGTGGAAGAACTTCCCGTACAAACAGGTAGCCTGCTAGACAGCCGTACCAGTCAGCTTGATGATGTCTTAAATGAAAAGCTTGAACACGCTTTTCATCAGCAAGCCTCCCAAGTTGTTTTCCATGACATCGCAAAGATCGCCTCTGAATACGATCCTATTGACCTTGCTTATGCAGTGACTAGGTTGCCTCCTCCTGCTAGGATTGTTGTTTATGACAACCTGCCCGATCTCAATGCTAAAATTATTTTTATGATCAACACGGGTAGCAGTACTCGAACCGCAATTTTTCGTCAGATCGATGATCAGGAG
This sequence comes from Parachlamydiaceae bacterium, assembly GCA_039806825.1. GTDB lineage: Bacteria > Chlamydiota > Chlamydiia > Chlamydiales > Parachlamydiaceae > JBDHQB01. The sequence continues at coordinate 21,435 of JBDHQB010000034.1, forward strand.
ATCAAAAGATTAATTGAAAGGATGCCCCCGGACGAAGCTGTTTGGATTCTAGATGACATGTCAGATCGTAGGATCAAAAGGATCATGGACCTTATAGATCCAAAGATTTCTAAACGCATTCGGGACCTACAAGCACATGACAGGCATTCTGCCGGTCGCTTAATGAACAACGAATTTTTCGCCTTCCACATGAATACGAGTCTTGCTGAGGTTGCGGAGCAGATTCGAAATAATCCAGGTATCGATTTGACCCGCCGTGTTTTTGTTTTGACCGATACTGGTGAGCTGGCAGGGTTTGTTCCGGCACGCAATTTAATTATTAATCCTCCCAATATTCCATTACGCCAAGTGATGCGTCCAATACTACATAAAGTATTGGCAGATACTCCACGCGATGAAGTTGTGGATGTAATGGAACGTTATAAAATTCCTGCACTACCTGTGGTAGACATTGATGATAGGATTGTGGGTGTGATCACTTATGAAGATGTTGTCGAGGCAATGGAAGACATAGCCGACGAAACTATTGCAAGTATGGCGGGTACAGCAGAAGATTTAAGTGAAGACCAGCCCATTTTTACCCGTTTTTGTTGGAGGGCTCCTTGGCTTCTAGTTACACTTTGCGCAGGACTTTTGACTGCGACTTTAATGTCCCATTTTTACGGAAACACTTGGTTTGCTTTGGTGCCGTTCTTTGTTCCTTTGATAACGGGAATGTCTGGAAATGTAGGTATACAGTGCAGTTCGATCTTAGTTAGGGGATTGTCAACAGGGGATTTATCTCCTGGAGCGCGTAAAAATGCAGTTATGAAAGAAATAATGATCGGTTTGCTGATTGGATCGATCTTTGGACTTGGCTGCGGGATTGTAGTCTACGTCCTTAACCTACTTGGAATTCATCATTTGGAAACTAATATACTGCCTTCGGTAGCGATTGTTAGCTTTGGAGTTCTTGGTGCCTGTATGACAGCCACAATTTTGGGAGCGCTATCGCCGTTCTTCTTTGCTAGATTTGGTATCGATCCTGCTGTGGCCTCTGGACCTATCGTTACAGCATTTAACGATGTTTTATCGACATTGATGTTCTTCTTTTCCGCTTGGGCAATAACTTCCTTAGTAGGATGAAAATGACACTGACAATGGAAAAAGTGAAAGAATATTCCAGCCTCCTCTGGTTAAATTTTCGCGTCTCTTTAAGAAATTTATTTGATAACCTATCTACAGCTTTAAACTATTATCCCACTGCAAGGTTTGCAAAAATCGATTTAGCTTTGCTTTGGAGCTATCTTTTTAATAATCCTTTTAGAATAAGCAAACGTTTTCTCGAGAAAGCAAAGGCAGAAGATGTTTATGCCTATGGAGAGACTCCATTAACAACCTTTGAGCAAGTTCTTAAGGCTTGCGATGTCAAAAAGAGCGATGTCTTTTATGAATTGGGTTGCGGAAGGGGAAGGACCTGCTTTTGGGCGAATGCTTTCATTGAGTGCAAAACAGTAGGAATAGAGTTTATTCCTGAATTTGTAGATAAAGCAAATAAATTGGTTAAGCAATTTGATCTTAAAGATATAGAATTTCGTTGTGAAGATATGGTAGATTCAAAAATGTCTGATGCAACGGTAGTCTATCTTTATGGTACCTGCTTGGATGATGAAACTATCAAAAAAATGGAGCAAAAGTTTTCCAAACTACCTTCTGGTACTAAAATTGTTACTGTCAGTTATTCTTTAAATTCATATGCTCCAGATAGGCGCTATGAAGTGATGAAAAGGTTTCCTGCCCGCTTTACGTGGGGCAAGGGAGACGTCTACTTGAATATTAGAAAATAAACATTTAATCTCTGAGGTACTATGGCTTATCCTCCTTCAGCAGCAGTTCGTTCTGCCCCTGGATCCAAACTTTCATTAATAGGAGCGACATTACCTGAACCTGCTCGCCCCACGGTGCGTGCTTCAAGTCCTCTTTTTGATACAAGAGCTGAAGAATTTAATGAAAATACAGAAGAAAAGGCAGAGGAAATCATCGCTAACATGTGTCCATCTGAGTTAGAGATGTGGATGAATGAGATGCCTAAAGGGGGAGATCTTCAACTTAATTTACATGGAAGTATCCCTGCCGAGAAGCTTCTTGGATTAGCAATTCGGGAAAACTTGTATTATGATCCCAAAACTCATTTGTGTAGTAGAACGATCCATTCTGGAGCAATTCCAGCATCTGCCATTCCAAACAACAGTAAACTGTTATTTGATTTTTATGGTGCTTATACAATCAGAAATTCTGGAGAAAATGATCCTCATATCTATGAAACCTACTACAACTCATTTCGACTGATTAATAGTATCCTTGAAAATATCCCGGCTGTAGAAAAAGTGGAAATTATCCGAGAACAGGCTAGGAAACAGCATTTGGTTTATGTTGAGATGCTAGTTGCCCTTAGTACAATTAAAGAACTTGCGAATTCATTTGAAGAGTTAAGGAAAAAGAAGCCGGAAATTAGGTTTCAAGTTGTTGTGTCAAGAACTTTAGAAAAAGATGAATTTATTCAGCGAGCTGCGGAAGCCTTTGGTTTTCTTGAACGATATACGGAAGACATTGTCAATGTGAACTTAGAGGGTCCTGAAGCGGATTTCAAAGCTCAAACAGGTTTTTATAAACAAATGGAAGAGATTGAAAAGCTTAGGAAAGGTTGTCAAGCAAACCCTAGGCTGAGCATGCGTTGTGGAGAGCTGACGGAAAAGTTGTCATCGCGAGAATTTATGGAAGATCGCATTCAAAAAACAATCCTTTCTGGAAATTGCGTCAGGATTGGTGGTGGAATTTCAATAACAAAGGAATTGGATGGATTTCAAGTATTGAAAGAGATGTCAAAAAAAAGAATCGCTGTGGAAGTTTGTTTTAGGGAAAAGTTGCTTGGACTAAAGCCAGAGGAACATCCGGTCCATACGTATGTCAGGTATAATGTTCCCGTCGTGCTATGTTCAGGAGATGCAGGAGTAACAAGGGAAAGTCTGACGGCTCAGTATTATAAAGCGATAAAAGATTATAACTTTACATATAGTGAGATTAAAAAGTTTCTTAGGAATAGTTTAGAGTACAGTTTTCTCCCAGGCAAAAGCATTTTTGCCAACAGCAAGTTTGATTTCATTAAAATTTTTATAGGAATCGACGGTGAAAATTGGGAAGTGGAGAAAGATGTAAATGCTGTTAGGCTATATTTAGAGCTATCCCCAAAGGCAAGATTGCAATACGACTTAGAAAGGCAGCTCGTAGAATTCGAGAGAAAAGTCATCGAAGCCAACCGCTAAGAAACTCCGCAAGAACTACGCTGCGCGACGACAGCCGCTCTCCAAGCAATGCAGCCATGCAAGCAATTCAAAAACGGTAGCCTCCTCCATTAAAGCCAATAAAGGGGTAGTCTTTCCGCAGGCGTGGAGTTGCTATGCTAGAGTTATGATCTTGAGTAAAAGAACGATTCTCCTTAATAAGTTGTACA